>CALDFB010000278.1 GCA_937942365.1 uncultured Marinicella sp.
GCCAGGGCATTGATACTGACCCCAACACGGGAGTTAGCAGCACAAGTAGAAGCCAGTGTAAAAACCTACAGTAAACACATGAACATACGTTCCACAGTAGTTTTTGGTGGTGTAAAAATCAACCCACAAATGCAAAAGCTTCGCCGTGGTGTTGATGTGTTGGTAGCAACTCCCGGCCGTGTATTGGATTTACACAGTCAAAATGCGGTTAGATTCGATGATTTAGAAGTTTTGGTCTTAGATGAGGCCGATCGCATGCTAGACATGGGCTTCATTCATGACATCAAACGCATCATTCATTTGTTGCCAAGCAAAAGACAGAATCTGATGTTTTCTGCAACATTCTCTCGCGAAATCAGAGACTTGGCCAAAACCATTACCAGACATCCGATTGAAATTGCCATCAACCCTGAAGTAACCACTGCAGAAAAAGTCTCGCAAAAGATGCACCCAGTAGATAAGAAACGTAAAAAAGAACTGTTGTTGCATCTGGTGGCCAATGGTCAATGGCAACAAGTACTGGTGTTCAGTCGCACCAAACATGGTGCCAATAAAATTTCCGACTACTTAAATAAATTTGGCGTCACTTCATTGGCCATTCATGGTAACAAGAGCCAAGGAGCCAGAACCCGTGCTCTGGCAGAATTTAAGCAAGGCAAGGTTCGAGTATTGGTTGCTACAGACATTGCAGCCCGTGGCATAGATATCGACCTGTTACCGCATGTGGTGAATTTTGACTTACCCAATGTACCTGAAGATTATGTCCATCGCATTGGTCGCACCGGACGCGCCGGCGCTGCAGGTGAAGCCGTTTCATTGGTCAGTGCCGATGAGTTTGTCCAATTATTTGATATCGAAAAATTATTGGGTAACAAATTAACCCGAGAATTTGTTGACGACTTTGAACCCATTCATGATGTGCCTGAATCCAAACAAGCCATGCGTGGTCAGTATGCGGCCAAACCTAAACGACCCAAGCCCTACAAGCAACAAGCTCAAGCCCATAAAAAAGCCAAAGCAAAACAGTATAAAAAGGACAGCAATCAATTCAGGCAACAACTAGAAAACGAAGCCAATAAAAAGAAAAAGCCCAAGAAACCGAAAAAGCGACCTTTTGTTAAAGCTGCGGTTCGTGAAAAATGGGCCAATCGCTCAGATAAAGAAAATCAAGAAGCACGTGAACGCAGTCTTCAAGCCAAAGAAGGCCAACGCAGGGCGGGTATTACACCTTGGAAAAAAGAAGAGGATGAGGGTCACGGTAACAGAAAATCTAGCTATAAGAATAAACGAAAGAAGCACAAATCATCTACCAACGAACCTCACAACAAAGGCGGTTACAAAGGCAAAAATCACAAAAGAAAAGCCAAACCTGGCGCACGAAATGGTGGTGGCAACACCAATGGCAACAGGGCTGAGGGTAATACATCTGGGAATAAACGTGGCGCTGGTTCACGCCCCAATAAAACACGTTCAAACCAACCTAGGCGGCCGTAAATTTGAGTGATCTAAAAAAAATTGGGATCTTTGTGGATGTACAAAATATTTACTACACCACTCGCGAGGCTTTTGGACGCAGTTTTGATTACCGAAAATTTTGGCAGCACATCAGTAAACAAGGCGATATAAAGGTAGCCAATGCATATGCCATTAAGCGCAACGTAGATGACCAAATCAAATTTCAAAGCGCGTTGCGACACATTGGGTTCAATGTCATCCTCAAACCCTTATTCCGCAGAGCCGATGGCACGGCCAAAGGAGATTGGGACGTCGGAATCACCATCGACATGTTAGAAGCAGCGTCAGAACTTGATCAAGTGGTATTGCTTTCTGGGGATGGTGACTTTTCTATCTTGGTGCAACACATCATGAAAAAACACAAGATCAAAACACAAGTATTTGGCGTACCTAAATTAAGCTCTGATTCTCTGATCAACGCATGCACCGACTTCATTCCGATTGATGGAATTTGGTTACAAAACCCTTGATGACAAGGTTTTTTAATTACCCTTCTGAAGGGCTTTTATGCTGATCAATTAAGTCAGTCAACTCACTGAGCTTAAACGGTTTGGTAATGAGATGGTTGATGCCATTTTTTACACATAAATCAGCCAGCTCACTAGAAACATCAGCGGTCATGATCACCGCTTGGGTATCTACACCCAAGTCACGACAGGCTGAAATAAATTCAATACCCGTTAAATCAGGCAAGTGGTAGTCAACCAATAACATGTCATAAGAGAAATTGTTAATGCCTGATAAGGCATGTTGAGCGTCATCAAAAATATCCACTACATGGCCTTCTTTTTCTAACAATTCTAATAACAGCTGTTGATTAATCGGGTTATCTTCTACCACCAACAAATGTAAAGCATGGCCTTGTTGCTTTTCATTGAACCCAAACTGATCATTATTTGGATCGGAAGGGTTAACAAATAAATTTCTCAAGCCTTTAAAATCAAAGGGTAACTCAAGTGGTCTGAACATGGTATCTTGGGTCTTAATTGGTAGCTGATGTTGTTTGACTAAATACATCGGGATTGATTCGCTTAATGCAATTTGTATCACTGCTTTAACTTGATCACTGAGTTCTGAGTTGTCATTCACCACAACAAAAATCGCATCCAACTGACTTTTCTTTTCTACAAAATCTGCTGTGTCAATGGATTCACCTACACCTGAGGCTTGAATAGCGTGCTTCAACGCTTGAGCTACTTTGGTACTGATTGGGTTATCTTGGGACATGATAAATACATGCTTATTTAATGGACTGTCACAGACTTGTTGTTCACCCACTGGTAAAGGCAGGTAACACTCAACCGTGGTTCCTACACCAGGTTCACTGATAACCTCAATGGCACCATCCATTTTCTCAATTAATTTTTTAACAATGCTCAAGCCCAATCCAGTACCACCATATTTTCTAGTGATTGAACTGTCAGCCTGAGTAAAAGGGTCAAACAAGCTCTCTAACACATCAGCTTCTATCCCAATTCCTGAGTCGTTAACACTGAATAGTACGCCATCACCTTCTCCTGCTTTGATTTGCAATGAAACATGACCCTCATGGGTAAATTTGAAAGCATTACTCAAAAGATTCATCAATATTTGCTTCAATCTCACCGAATCTGCCATTCGCTCTTTAATCATCAAAGGATCAAAGTCGATCCAGAACACCAACTTTTTGTTGTGGCTGGTTGAAACAAATGATTTTGCAACCTGGTCTAACAATTGGCTTAAATCAAGCGACCGAATTTCTAAAGTTAATTCACCCGCATCAATTTTAGATAAGTCTAAAATATCATTGATGATATGCAGTAAGTGTTCTCCTGACTCAGCCACAGCCAAGGCATAAACTCGCTGCTCTTCATTAAGTTCAGTGCCAACCAATAACTCATTCATCCCCAAAATCCCATTCATGGGTGTGCGAATTTCATGTGACACTTGTGCCAGAAAATCACTTTTGGCCTGATTAGACGCATTGGCTTGTTCGGCCAAATCATTGACCGCTTCAAATAATCGTGCATTTTCTAATGCCAAAGCAGACTGGGTCGCATAAGCTTTAGCCAAACTGATGTCAGTTTGATTGAAGGAGCTTCGAGCTCGATTTAATTCGATCAATCCCAATCGAGCCGACAAATGACTGAACAATACCCACAGCGTTTCTTTCTCATCAGATTTCTCAATTTGATGGTTAAGTTGGTTTTCATACATCTTCAATGCGCGTGCACCCAGCGCATTTTTTTCAGCTGTACTCAGATCAGAATTACTGAATATTTGATAGTTGTTTTCACTGTTCCAATAGCTCACTTCAATTTGATCAGCTTTTACTTTTTGCAGTATCAGTTGTTTAATTTTTTCTAACAATTGTTCAGTCTGCAAAGACGTCACTAATGAAGTCGTTAAAGATAACTGCGTTTCAGCAAATATTTGTTTCTCACTGGCCTGTGAAATTTGAACTGTATATTGCCAACGTTTGCGGTATAAATAAAACACCAATCCCAAAAGCAACAATCCGGCCAATGCATACAACCAATAAGCTTGCTGACTTTTCCAAGGAGGGGATAAAACTTCGAAAACATAATTAACTGGCTCAGACCAATCTGTATTTTGAGCTTTACCTCGCACTGAAAACTTATATTCACCCGGCGACAGTTGATGAAAACTCTGACTGGTTTGTTGTTTGGCATCTATCCAATCATCTGCTGTTTGATATCGATATTGATATTGATGAGAGTTTGGGTTGGCATATGAAAGAAGTTGGTATTTAAATGTAAGGCTTCCATAGTTAAACGGCAACTCAGAAATACCCACTGATGTGGTTCCATTTAAACTGATATTTTGCAATTCAATGCTGACTTTTTTATTAACTTGATCACTGCTTAAATCACCTTTGACTTGTAACAAACCTGCTTCACTAAAAATCATAATGGCTTGATCATGAGTCTGTTCAATGGCAACCACAAGGTGACTGGGCAAGTTGTCAGCAACAGAAAACCTTTTAACAACTTCAGCAGTTTCAGGTTCGATAACAATCACACCATTTTCTGAAACCATCCACAACATGTCATCAATATTTTTTATTGAAGAAACATAGTCTTTCGATATTTCTGCATTAATTTCCGTGATATCTTGGTTAACTAAATTACCTTCTACCAGGTTGTATTTGAAGAGTTTACCATTGGTTAATAACCACAGATGTTCTCCTTCAGAACTGAAAGTGAGGTCATTAAAACCCTCTTGAGATTGAATGAGGGTTGTCAGACCTTGAGTTTGTAGATCAAATTTTTCAAGTCCTCTGTTACCTACCAACCAATATTGCCCATCAGGCCCGATCATTTGAGCACTCAATGTCTCATTAAGCAATTGTTTGTCATGTTTAACGACAGAAAAATCAGTTTTATCTAAGCTGTATAAATCAGCTTCTCCATAAACCGTAAAATGAATCTTTTGATCGGTTTCAATTACCCCTTGAATACCACCTTGAATCAATTCACTTTCAATGGCCACAAAACTTTGACTGGCTGGATCAAAATAATAGATGCCATTAACTGCAAAAACCCACAAGCGGTAATCCTTATCTTGGTGCAATGACAACAATCGGTCCGGCAGGTTATTTTTCTGGTCAAAATATTGTGTTAAATAGAATTGTCCGTTTTGATAACGATATACAGACAAACTTTCTTCACCACTGTTATGTATCCAAAATGTATCTTCAAGATTTGAATGATCGCTGATGAGTGTATGGATGCGATTCCCAGCCAGGCTTAAATTTTTAAATGGTAAATAAATTTCATGCATATCCCAATCTTGATTCAATTTGATTACACCTTGTTCATCAGTAGCCAGCCAAATATTTTGCTCATTGTCTTCATAAACTGACCTCACATTAACATTATGTATTTGCGGCTTGCCACGCTGAATAAATTTAACTGCAGTGATTTGGCCGTTTCTGTAAAGAATAACTCCTTTCACGGTCGCTAACCATAAGTTACCCTTAGAGTCAGCAGTCAAACTTCTGACTGTTAATCGCTCACCCATCAAATCAATGATGTTCTCAGCAGTAATCAACAGTTCAAACTGCACTGACGTTTGATTGAATTGATAGACGCCCTGGTAACCAGAAGCAAATACATTATCAGCTGAATCAATAGATATGTTGAATATCCGACCCGTCTTTGGGTCATTGGTATCATATTCAATTTCAAAGGTTTCTGCTGTTTCAGTTTCAGGATTGATTTTTAATATTTGGCCTTCTAGACTTGTCACCCATATATACCCTTGGTTATCAGTTTTACTGTCGAAAAAGCGAACTGAAGTTAACCAAGGCGTATCTTCAGGTCTGTAGTGATTGAATTGTTCAGTGGCTGGGTCAAACACCGAAATCCCATGATCAAACTGGAAAATCCATACTTTACCCTGTTGATCAGAAGTAATTGAAAACACCACAGGGTGTTCTATTCCCTCGCTAGTACCTTCACCCACTGGAATCAAAGAAAAGGTGTCCTTTTTTCTCTCGTATCTTGCCAATCCAACGTCATTTAAACTCAACCAAATATCTGTCTTTGTAACGTGAAAAGAAGAAATTTCATTTGCTGGCAAGGCATTCGACTCCAAAGTGTCTTGCTTGAAATTGAAAAAATTCTGACTGTCGAAACGACTCAAACCACTGTGTGTACCAAACCATAAATACCCAGCTTGGTCTTGTTCTATCTGGGTCACTTTATTTCCGGCCAGTCCATCGTAGACATCTAAAGTAGTGATGTTAATGAACTTTTGATGAATCGGCTGAGCTTGCAATTGATGATTGTTAACTAAGCTAACCAATAATAAAAACAAGCCACTTATCGTTAAAAGTGGGTTATTGAATTGAGTAGATAATTTAATTCCAGTTAATTTAACCATTTGATGCCCATTCTTGTATTTTTTAGCCTATCCAGAAAAGTTCCTTGTCTGACTCTGAATCATCACTATCTTAACTTAAATTTCAAAACTTTTCTGAACGCAGAAATTCACACAACATGTTACAATCTTGGAATGAGTACAAATCACGAATCTGCTGGCAAAAAAATATTAAAAATTTGGCAAAAACTTGATCAAAAATTAATGGGCAGGTGGTTATTTAAACAAATCATTGCCAATAAAATTCCATACACTGGCAGTATTAAAGCAGATGTACAAACGCTTGAACCTGGCAAATGCGAAGTACTGATGAAGTATCGCAAATCTAACACCAATCACCTGAATTCAATACACGCTTTGGCACTGTCAAATTTAGGTGAATTCACCAGTGGATTGGCCATGATGACCGGCCTGCCACCAACCATCAGAGGCATCGTCACCAACATCAACACCGACTACTTAAAAAAAGCCCGCGGTCATTTATTGGCCAAAGCACAGGTTGAAATCCCAGATGTAACTCAAGCAAAAACTGAACATCATATCCATGCTCATATCTATGATCAAGGTGATGACTTAGTCACTACAGTAACGGTAAAATGGCTGTTATCACCCCAATAACCCTATACAAATAATTAAACCAATATAAAACCATGAATCAACTTAAAAGTTATGCTAAAGGTCAATGGCACACCGCCAATGATGGATTTAAAGACTGCAAAAATGCCCTCAATGGACAGGTCATTGCCCAAATTTCAAGCGCTGGCTTGGACTTTTCTGGGATGTTAGATTATGCCAAATCTGTTGGACAACCCGCTTTAGCTAAAATGACCTTTCATGAACGTGCCTTAATGCTCAAAGAATTGGCGCTTTATCTGATGTCGAGAAAAAAAGAATTTTATCAATTATCAGCAGCCACAGGTGCCACCAAATTAGACTCTTGGATTGACATAGACGGTGGCATTGGCACTTTATTTGTTTATTCGGGTAAAGGTCGTCGCGAAATGCCTGATCACCACATTCTATTAGATGGCTCACCTGAACATATTTCTAAAAATGGCACTTTCTTGGCACAGCATATCTGTACCTCCTTACAAGGAGTGGCCATACATATTAATGCCTTTAACTTTCCCTGCTGGGGGATGTTAGAAAAATTAGCTCCCAGTTTATTGGCCGGAGTGCCAGCCATTGTTAAGCCTGCATCAGACACCGCATATTTAACTGAACTGATGTTTCAAGCCATGATTGATTCAGGCATTTTACCACCGGGTTCTGTGCAACTTATTTGTGGTTCAACTGGAAATTTATTGGATTTACTGACCTGTCAGGACGTGGTGGCTTTTACCGGTTCTGCATCAACTGGACAATACCTGAAATCCAAACCCAACATCACTCAAAACTCAGTCAGGTTTACCATGGAAGCTGATTCATTGAACTGTTCAATCCTAACCCCGGATGCCACACCAGACACACCCGAATTTGATTATTACGTCAAAGAAGTGGTCAAGGAAATGACCGTAAAATCAGGTCAAAAATGTACCGCCATCAGACGAGCCATCGTTCCTGCCAACCTCACAGAAGCTGTGTCAGAAGCCATCAGTAAAGAATTACAACAGCTGGTTATCGGCGACCCAGCTCAAGAAGGGGTTAAAATGGGCTCTTTAGCCAGTTTCGCCCAACAAACCGAGGTTCGTGAACGAGTTGCTGAACTCAGAGCAAGTTGTGACCTTTTATTCGGCGACCCTGATCAAGTTGATGTGGTAGGTGGCAATGACCGAGAAGGTGCCTTCATATCACCAGTATTATTACTCAACCCTAAGCCATTTGAAAACTCCATCGCTCATGATGTCGAAGCTTTTGGCCCAGTATCTACGCTTATGCCCTATCAAACATTGGATGAAGCGGCCCAACTGGCCAATTTAGGCCAAGGTTCACTGGTGGGCTCGATCTTTGGTTACGATGACGATCATGTCTGTGAATTGGTAAATAAAACCGCCTGTTTTCATGGCCGGATGATGCTGATCAATCGAGATTCCGCAGGAGAATCTTCAGGGCATGGCTCACCTTTGCCACATTTGGTTCATGGCGGTCCTGGTCGTGCTGGCGGTGGTGAAGAAATGGGTGGGATACGAGGCGTCAAACACTATATGCAAAGAACGGCCATTCAAGGGTCACCTACCACTTTGATGAAACTGACTGAAAAATACATGCCCAAAGCACAAATCACCCAAGCACCTCAACACCCCTTTAAGTTACATTATGAAGAACTCGAAGTAGGACAAGCCATCACCACGGAAAGTCGTGAAATCACCCTGGCTGACATAGAGCAGTTTGCAGCACTGTCCGGCGATCACTTTTACGCCCACATGGATCAAGATGCAGCGGAGAGAAATCCATTTTTTGATGGCAGAGTAGCACATGGTTATTTCTTGGTCTCAATGGCAGCCGGGTTATTTGTGTATCCGGATGAAGGTCCTGTGCTGGCTAATTATGGCCTGGACGATCTGCGTTTTACTGAACCTGTTTATCCAGGCGATGTAATCACCATCCAGTTAACCTGCAAACAAAAATCTTATCGACGAGGAAAAGGTTATGGTGAAGTCCGCTGGGATTTACAAGCCACCAATCAAGAAAATGTTTTAGTTGCGGGCTATGATATTTTGACTATGGTTGCATCAAACACAGAACCATTTGAGGAGTAAATCATGTCTTGGGTTGCTAAATTTATTCTTAAAACACTCGGCTGGAAGATCATCAACGAATTACCAGATGCAAAAAAGTATGTATTAATTGCCGCCCCTCATACCAGTAACTGGGATTTCCCATTGGGTTTATCAGCCAAGTTTTCAGAAAAACTGAAATTAAATTACTTAGGAAAAGGCGCTTTGTTTGATTCGCCTTTTGGTTGGTTCTTTAGGGCTTTAGGAGGCATACCTGTTTATCGTAAACAACAATTGAATATGGTTGACCAAATGGTGGAGCAATTCAAACAACGCAGTCATATGATACTCGCCATGTCTCCCGAAGGCACTCGGTCATATTTGGAACACTGGAAATCCGGTTTTTACCACATCGCCTACAAAGCCGGTGTGCCTATAGCTATGGGAACTTTAGATTTTGGCAATAAAATAGTCCGCTTAGGCAGTGCTTTTATGCCATCTGGAAATATCCAGGAAGACATGGAAATCATTCGTGCTTTTTTTGAAAACATTAAAGGGAAAATTCCAGAAAATCAAGGACCTATTAGGATCAAACCTTAAACCTTTACTGAATATTTGAACCATCCGCAGTTAATTAACTGCGGATGGCTCGTTAGTTACTTTTTATCCGATAATTCTGCAGGTAATTCACTTAACATAATACCTTGCTCTACCCGCTGAACTGGTGCCATCAAGCTTTGGTTTTTAAGCGCCACGCCTGAAATGACAAATGGAGCTTGATAACCTGACGCTTTGATCAACTCGTTCGGCCAATCAAATGACAATGAGGTTTGACCAGCTTCTAACCATTGTGCGGCCATCATCAATGCAATCGGCTTTTTGTTGCCTTTGTTATCATAACCCATCAGCGTCCCACTGATTTCATATCGCGCCGCCGATATATTTTCAATACCCAAAACCAAACGTCCTTGAGCAGCTTCCAGTTGCCCGTTGAATTGTGCAGACGCTAAATTTACAGCAAAAGCAGTTGAAGCATCACGTAATATCTTTTGACCATTCACTGTAGCTTCAGTAAATGTGTGTACTTCCCATAAACCATTGATCATCGATTGTCCCTGTATTTCACTCAGAACTGCCTGATAATCACCCTCTCTACCGGTCTTAAAGGTGAGGTTGTGTGCTTTTTCTCCATTCGGTCCGGTCACATAACCATTGACTTTCATTGGCACCGAACCAGCCGCATCATTCATATGAACTTTAATAGTCACATCTGCGCCATTTGTGTAGTTCTGCTGAGTCGTTTTAAGCGCCAAAATGTGATTGCTTTCTGGCTCAAATACATGGATCACATACTTACCATCTTTGTCAACCAGATCATTTACTTTGAGGTTTAAGTTACCAGCTTGTGCCATCACTTTTAAAGCAACAGTCTCCTCAGATACTGACATGCCAGTGGCCTTTAACTGTTGACCATTAACGAAAGTTTGGGGCGTCAATTGATCACCTGCCATTGACAATTCGATTTGCTGCTCTTCAATAGCTTGGATTTTCGTCGTTTTTTGTAAAGGGTTGATGCGGATGATGGCTGTTTCAGAACTCAATGGTAAGTTTATACCTTGAGCCAATTGTGTGGCATCCGAATCAATCCAGTATTGTTTAGATTCAGTATTGAAACCCTGGTTTTGAAATTCATGGTGCGCTTGGCCTATTAAATTTTGATTAAATGTCACGCGTTCCCTAGTGACGTTTAAAGCAGCAGATTTCTCTGAGCTTAGCGCCAACTTTTGAATCACAGGCTGTTCAACCCATTTCATTTCAGCAGATGCAGGTATTGATAATGCCGCCAACAGCCAACTCAATGTTATTTTTTTATTATTCATGGTTTTAGCTCCTAGATTAAATGTCATCACGTAAAATGGTATCAAGACCAAAGCACTTTCTTCTGCTTTGATTATGACTAAGAGGCTCACCTCCGTTCATCCTGGCAGTATCGTAAAACCAAGTTGTACCTGCACCGGCTTGTGATGAACATTCTAAAAATCCATCAGAACAGGAACTTAACCAAGCTTGGGTTATTTCCAAGCCCAGATTTAAAGAGTAACCACCACAGTAAGAATCTCCATCAAATATTGAGGTTTCAACATCAGATCCCACCACATTCCAAAAACCTTTGGGTAAAGCAGGCCTGCCACCAGTACCTAACAGATAATTGTTATTGTAGTAATCCATCCATGAAGTTTGTTGCATTCTCACAGCATCACTTTGATAACCGAGTAACCAACCCAATGCTGATTCAAAGACATTGCCTTGCATCACTGCATTGGCCAATGGAGTGCCTTTTGATGAAGCTGCCAATGCGTTGACCCAACGCGTTTTACTGATGATATTAGGATATCGACTGTCATAAGTTGGGTTAGACATGATCCATCGCATCACATTACCACCGTTTGAATGGGTAATCACCACCATATCAGTGATATTTTTACTGTTAATAAACTGAGTCAATTGACCCGCCAGACAACCAGCAGCCCGTGAACTCCACATGTATTCTTCAAATTCACAATTAATGACTACATAATTGTTTTGGTTGGGTAATCCTTGACGGATTGAATTGATGTTGTCCCACTGCCAATAATCACTGGCTGCATTGGTTTGATTGCCGGTTCCATGGACAAATGCCACGCCAGTATTGGACCAAGCCGTTGTTGATAAAAGCAACAGGCACGCAAGTACCTTAAATTTAATAATCATTTGTTCGCCTCTTTTATAAATTGTGTTTAAAAAACCTACAGTTGTATCACTGTTTTTTCGGTTCCCTTCATTATTGTACACCGATGATCAAAACTATTTCAAACGGTTGTTTGAATTTTTCAAAATTAACTTCAAATTAACCACTGTTTAACACCCTTCAACAACCTACATTAATGCACAAACCAGAGACGTATCTTATTGATTAAGCCCTTAAAACTCGGACTTGATCACAATATTCACTGCTTAATTGAGGATAAATGACACAGTCGTTCACAATTCCATAAAAAGTTAATTCAATTAAGGGGTATTTGTTGTAAACTACGACGTTGAATTGATATTTCACTTTAAGCAATTGGAGTCACTATGAAAAATATAACAAAAGTAATGATGGTTTTAATCTTTGCCTTGGCAGTAACCGCCTGTAAAAAAGACGTCAAACCAGTCATGGACGATAACAATAATAATAACAACAATAATAACACCAACAACATCCCTGTTGATACCACACCGGTCGACCCTTCCAAGATTTGTTGTAACCCAGAAGATTTAACCAACCCCCAAAGTCTGTTATCGAAACGAGTTATTTATTTTGGTTATGACCAAGCCACAATTCGTTCAGAATTTCGTGAAATTTTGTCCTTACATGCCAGATATCTACAGGAAAACCCATCAGCACGCATGACTGTTGAAGGTCACGCCGATGAAAGGGGTTCACGCGAATATAATTTAGCGCTGGGCGAGAAACGTGGCTATGCGATCGCAAATTTACTGCGTGCTCAAGGTGCTGCCCTTGGTCAAGTATCTGTAGTGAGCTATGGTGAAGAGAGGCCAGAATCAACCTGTAGTAATGATTCATGTTGGTCACAAAATCGCCGTGGTGTCATTATTTATACGGCTCAGTAACACAACAGCATAAACTTTCACATCAAATGATGGTCAAAAACCCGGCTTAAGTCGGGTTTTTTACATCTGCAAATAACGTACGAGGTGCTTATGAAATACATTGCAATATCAGTTATATTCATATTTTCGGTCTCAACAGGCCATACACAAAAAATGTCGATCCAAGATCGCTTGTTAAAACTAGAACAACAATCGCAGCCCAATAACAACACCGCTGATTTGGTTATACAAGTTCAAGAACTACAAAGCCAGATTGCTCAACTACAAGGAACCATCGAAGAACAAAACTATCAAATCAATGAGCTCCAAGAAAGACAGAAAGTCCTTTATGTAGATATTGATTCCAGACTGGCTGAACTGGAAACAACTGGCTTGGCACAAACGCCCAATACCAACAATGAACTGGTGGTAGACAGCAACGTCTCTGATAACAACACCAACTCCACCATCGACCTAGGCAAACCTAAATTAGGCCCCATTCAAGCCCCAGAGGTTCGTGAAACAGTGGATGCTCAATTATCAACCAATACACTGAACCAAGTGGACCTCAGTGCCCAATCCACTGCGGTTGACCCGGCCATTGACCAAGCCTATCAAGCCGCCTTTGCACAACTGAAAGCAGGTAGGTTCAATGAGTCAGCGCGTTCATTCGAAGGCTTTATTCAGGCCAACCCCAACCATGACCTCACTGATAATGCCTATTACTGGTTAGGTGAGAGTTATTATGTGACACGAAATTACCCATTAGCCTTGTCTGCTTTTCAATCTTTAGAACAAAAATTCCCTTTAAGCAGCAAGTTAGCTGATTCATTACTGAAAATTGGTTATACCTACCACGAATTAGAAGACTTTGGGCAAGCGCAACAAGCTTTAACCAAGGTGGTCAACTCTTTCCCCAACCAATCAGTATCCAGATTGGCGCAGAATCGTCTTAATTTACTGCGTCGTGAAGGCAAAATCAATTAATCACTGGAATCATGTCAAAGCCAACTATGCCAGAACCTAGGCGCGACAAACAGCTCAAGATATTTGAAATCTTTCACTCTTTACAGGGTGAAAGTAACTTATCAGGCTTGCCCACTGTTTTTGTTCGCCTAACGGGTTGCCCCTTGCGTTGTACTTGGTGTGATACGGAATATGCTTTTTTTGGAGGTAATTGGATGCATTATGATGACATCCTTACTGAAGTAAAAAAACATGGTACACCTTATGTCTGTGTCACCGGTGGCGAGCCCTTGGCGCAAAAAAGGGTCCATGGCTTATTAGACATATTGATTGAGCAAAACTTTGTGGTCAGTTTAGAAACGGCAGGTTCATTATCAGTGGAACAAGTTAATCCAAAAGTGATAAAAATCGTCGACCTCAAAGCACCTGGCTCTGGCGAAGTCGAGAAAAACCTCTACGACAACTTGGCCTTATTAACCATGCAAGATCAGGTTAAGTTTGTGATTGCCGATGAAACTGATTACCGGTGGTGCAAAGAAATCATTGGTGATTACCAACTAGAACACCAATGCCAAATTTTAATCTCACCCGTAGCTGACGTACTGCCACCTAAACAGCTCGCGGATTGGATTCTACAAGACCAACTACCCGTACGTTTCCAAATTCAACTGCATAAACACCTCTGGGGCGATCAGCCGGGCACTTAAGGGAAGATTGATCAACCATATAATACCCAAGGAGTCCTGCAGGTTTGAACTGTATGTTTTTTAATCTAAACCGGGTACCCACAAGGGGTACGCCCTACGGGATTAACCGCATTTTGTTAATTACAGTACTTTAAAAAATATAAATCTGACATATGTGAAAATGCAAGGTCAAACGAACTGTTGTAGGGTGTGCCCCTTGTGGGTACCCTTTTGACCTCGTTCCCAAGCTCCTGCTTGGTAATGCATAGAGATGGTTACAAACGCACATTTGTGGGTGTTTGAGTCAATTACAACATTGAACCATCACATACCAAGATTCCTGCACTCACGGCCTACGGCATTCCAATATCGCTTCTTGTGCTTCGCTCACCAGCAGTAGGCGCCATATGCGAATCGCAATATTTCCATCACCTGGCCTTTCGCTCGGCTGGAATGAGGATGGAGACGGGTTGAGTTGGATTGACGGCACATAAAAGCTCCACTGTAATGACGATTATTCAACAAGTCATAGTTAATCCGCTCACTGAGCGGAGCCGAAGTGAAACGCAGCTTGATAAGTATGCCATCATCAGTTGTGGATACCCAATAAAGAAAACTAGTAAATATAACTAAATTTTGACAGCTTGATTAATTCAGTCCACCCAATTTCTATAAATGGTGCTTGTTGGGCTCCGCTATCAACCCAAGCGTGAATAGCCATTGCGGTTTCTTTTCTTTGCTGTTAGGCTTTCCTGAGTGTGATTAAAAGTTAATATAGGGGCGCTCAAATGAATTCTACATCCATTCAATCAACCATCATGACTTTACTGTTATTGTTTTCGATGGTGTGCCAAGCCCAAAAAAGCTTCGATGACAACCGACCCGATGACATCAGTGATGACACATGGCAAGGTTTAAAAGTAGCGGCGCAGGAGGCCAAGTTAACTGCTGCTGATGGTGCAGCAAGCGATGAATTTGGTCTTTCAGTCAGCCTGTCAGGTGATAGGGCTTTGATTGGAGCTTATCGTGATGATGATTCCGGTTCGGCCTATGTGTTTGATCTGGTAGCGGGAAGTTGGACTGAAACAGTTAAGCTCACTGCTACTGATGGAGCAACGGGTGATCAATTTGGTTTTTCAGTCAGCCTTGATGGTGACCGGGCTTTGGTGGGGGCTTATAACAATGATGATATTGGTTCAGCTTATGTGTTTGATCTGGTTTCTGGAAGTTGGTCGCAGACAGCTAGGCTCACAGCCAGTGATAAGGCGGAGGGCGAAGAATTTGGTTTTTCAGTCAGCCTATCTGGTGATCGGGCTTTGATTGGAGCTCATTTTGGTGAAGGTTTGATCTCTCCCGCGACAGGCTCGGCTTATGTGTTTGATCTGGTGGCAGGCAGTTGGTCTGAAACAGCCAAGTTAATTGCCGCTGATGGCAGAACGGCTGATCAATTTGGTTCGTCAGTCAGCCTATCTGATGATCGGGCTCTGGTGGGAGCCCCTTTAGATGATGGTATTGAGTTGAATTCGGGGTCGGCTTATATATTTGATTTGGTGGCAGGCAACTGGTCTGAAACGTCCAAGTTTACTGCCACTGATGTTGAAGCGGGTGATCTATTTGGTTTGTCGGTCAGTCTATCTGGTGATCGGGCTCTGGTTGGAGCCCCTTTAGATTTTGATAACGGTTCTAGCTCAGGTTCAGCTTATGTTTTTGATCTGGTGGGAGGCAGTTGGACAGAAACATTTAAGCTCAATGCAGCCGTTGGTGCATCTAATGATCAATTTGGTTCGTCGGTCAGCCTCACAGGTGATCGGGCTTTGGTGGGGGCTTATAACAATGATGATACTGGTTCAGCTTATGTGTTTAATCTAATGGCAGGCATTTGGACTGAAACGGAAAAACTCACTGCCAGTGATGCCGCAGCCTTCGATGATTTTGGTAGATCGGTCAGCTTAGATGCTGATCGGGCTTTGGTGGGGGCGAGTTTGGATGATGATCGGGGTACTAACTCTGGTTCAGCATATGTGTCTTTCTTTGGCTTCCAAATCTTGGTTAATGTTACTGGCTTGGCTGCAGGCAATTCATTTGAGTTATTGATCAATGGCGGTGATAACTTGATGATCAATAAGAATGGTCTGGCAAATTTTGATTTTTCAATTTTCGATGGTGAGACTTATGCTGTCACAGTCAATAACCAACCTATTAACCCAAATCAAACATGCGTGGTGTCCAATCCAACAGGCACCATCAGTGGCGCCGATGTGATTTTGGATGTGACCTGTACCACCATCCAATATGCAGTGGCTATCGATGTAACAGGCTTGGCTGGCAGTGGCTTGACTTTCAGTAATGGGGACGATATTTTGGTCTTCACCACAGATGGGATACAAACCATTTCGACCCTTGATGACGGCTCTGCATTCAATGTCGCCATTACCAATCAAGTAACCGCTCCCAATCAAATTTGTAGCTTCACCAATGCAAACAGTGGCAACCTCAATGGTTCAAACTACACCGTCAGTGTGACTTGTGAAACCATTGAATATTCAATAGGTGGAACCCTTTCAGGTTTGGCCAGTGGAAACTTTGTCACTTTATCTATCAATTCAGGGGATGAACTTTTAGCTATTAACGACAACAGTACCTTTACTTTTCTCAATCCTTTGTTCGATGGCTCGGTCTATGCTGTTTCGGTGTTATCCCAACCTATTTTGCCCAATCAGACTTGTGTGGTGGCGCAAGCTGAAGGAACTTTGATGGGTGCTGATGTGAGCAACATCTCGATCACTTGTACCATCAATCAATACTTTATTGGCGGCACCGTCTTAGGCTTAATTCCAGATAATTTTATGGTGTTACAAAATAACCTCACAGATAACACAATCATCACCGACGAAGGGCCTTTTGTGATCAACACCCCCATCAATGACCAAGAAAGTTACACAACCAGCATTTTCAGTCAGCCTGATAACCCAATCCAAAGTTGTCAGTTGTTTAACCCCGCCGGCTCAGTGAACGGCAATGACGTAACTGATGTAATAATTGCCTGCGAATTTGGTGATGATTTAATTTATCGGCATGGGTTCGATGGGCCTGATGCGATCAGTCGTGCGATGCGGGAATCCGATCAATAGGCGCCTTAACTAAACCATCCAAGCACGCTTTTTAATGCGTGTTTGACTCATGCCAAATAAATGCCTACAGCCACATCGATTAAATTGTTAAAATACCGCATAGATTGATTCACTTAACCATCTGATGCTATGAAAAAAAAATGCGTGGTCTTGCTCTCTGGCGGCCTGGACTCTTCTACCTGTTTAGCGGTTGCCAAAGCGGCTGGATTTGATTGTTACACCTTATCGATTGACTATGGTCAGCGGCATTTGGCTGAGTTGAACGCTTCGGCTAAAATTGCTGAGTCTCTGACAGACAATCAGCATCAAGTGGTACATATAGATTTGAATTCAATCGGTGGTTCGGCTTTGACTGATAAAAACATTGAAGTTCCAGATCATGACGACATCGAAGATGAGATTCCCATCACCTATGTGCCAGCTCGTAATACCATATTTCTCTCCACTGCCTTGGCCTATGCTGAAGTGGTGGATGCTGATGCGATATATATTGGCGTAACAGCGGTAGATTATTCTGGTTACCCTGATTGTCGCCCAGAGTATATCGAAGCTTTTGAAACCATGGCCAACTTAGCAACCAAGGCCGGCGTGGAAGGACAAAAGCTGAAAATTATCACGCCTTTGATAGACTTGAGCAAAGCGCAAATCATTCAGTTGGGCGATTCTCATGGTTTTGATTACGGCCAAACAGTCAGTTGTTATAATGCCAATGCCGAAGGTGAAGCTTGTGGCGTGTGTGACTCCTGTTACCACCGCAAAAAAGGCTTTTCTGAAGCAGGCATCACTGATCCAACTCGTTACATCAATTGAATTAATATGACCGTTACCATCACACAGTTACTCAGTTACCCCATTAAATCTTGTGCCGCCATTGAGCACCAGATGACCACCCTGAATCAAATGGGGCTTAAGGGTGATCGGCAATTGATGTTGGTTGATGAAAATGGTTTATTTTTGAGTCAAAGAAAACACCCCCAAATGGCTTTGATTAAACCGACTTGGTCTGAACAAGGCTTGGTGATCAATGCACCAGGTATGGAACCAATGTCAATTGATCTAAAACAAAACACAGCAAAATTGTTAAAAGTTGATATCTGGAACGATTCTTTACAAGCCGAATCTATGCAAGCACACGTTAATCAATGGTTTTCTGATTACCTTAATTTACCTGTTCGCTTGGTTAAGTATGGCCAACAAAGTCATCGCGCCATTGATCCGAACTATGCACAAAAAGGCGAAACCGTTGCCTTTGCCGACGGTTATCCTTTATTGGTTACTCACCAGGCCACCATAGAGCAACTCAATCAACAGCTCGAAAAACCAATTGATATGAATCGTTTTCGCCCTAACATCGTTGTTTCAGGTGATTTAGCTGCCTGGGATGAATTGAACTGGAAGACTTTATCTGATGGTTCTGTGCAAATTGACTTAGTCAAACCCTGTACCCGTTGTGTGATGACCGGCATAGAACAAACAACTGGCCAACAAACTGGCACTGAAGTGTTGATGACCTTAAAGAAAAAATTTGCTCATAACGACAAAGCCGTGTTTGGGATCAATGGCATAGCAAGGATGCATGATTCAGCTGAATTAACAGTCGGACAAAAGCTGAAGCCGAATTAATTCGATCTATTCAAAATTTTCTGACTGTCACAGGTTCACAAATGAGCTTGGTGATTAATAATTTTAAGCAAGAGCGATGTCATTGCGAAGGAGGCATGAGGGTCTGCCCTTTGGGTACTGCGGCAATCTCGCAAAGACCTTTAATTTTTGTAGTCTTAGCTATTCTTTATCAAAGAAATTCATTAAATCCAATGTAAAAATAACAGGGTAAAGGCAATTTGCAAGGTAAATACCAATGCCGCGAGTACTAACAACTTGCTACATTGTTGCCATATATCTTGTATACGAATACTCAGACCGATGGCCACCATTGCCAAAATAAATAAGGCATCACTTATTTGAGTTAAAACCCTTGTAGCTTCAGAATTAACCCAACCAAGGTTATTAAATACAATCAATGCCAAAAACACCCAGATAAACAAAGGCACCAGTTTCAGCCAACGAATACCACTGATGCTGCCTTGGCCGTCATGTTTTACACCATCTTCAGTCCACTTTGAATGACTGGCCCAGTAAACCAAAACCAACAAAGTAGGAATTAAAAATAAAATGCGACACATCTTAATTAAGACCGCACCTTGTCCCACCTCATCATTGACAGCAAACCCTGCCGCCACAACATGACCCATCGACTGCAGGGAATTACCAATCAAAAATCCATTGGCGACTGTATCGCCAGTAAAAAAATATTGCGCCAACTCAGGCACTATAAATACACCCAAGAAACCCAGAAAATTGATCACTGCTATGATTAATCCTGTTTGAGCTTTATTTGAAGCTTTCAAGGCATGGGTAGCAGCCATCACAGCAGCTGAACCACAAATGGCCTGTCCACTGGCCAACAAACAAGCATATTTGCCATTCATGCGGAACATTTTTGACAACAAGATTGTAAGCAAAAATGTCATTGCGATAGCCAAAGCGATCACTGCAAGACTGGTTGAATTAATTTGCAACAACAATGACAGGTTCAACTGCACACCCAATAAGGCCACAGCTGTGGATAATCCATAAGACTCAACCCAGTTGATGCCAGCATGAGTTTTGTTTGAAAAACTGGGTGCAAGCGATAATGAATTGCCCACTAAAAAGCCCAAAAAGATAGCTATTAAGGTGACACTTAAGCCTATAAATTGTGATAACAGTAAAGCAATGGCTGCCAAGATTCCAACCAATACAAAACCAGGCAACCCTTTAAAAAATGTACGCATCGAAATATTTTAACCGATGGATATGATATATGCCGATAATCCTTTGTTTTCAGAAAAATAATGCATTAATTTAACTTGCTTCAACATGACTTAAATTTCTGCACCAACTTTTTTAAAATCATCAACATCTCATGTTAAAATGCGGCACTTAATTTCCATCAGGCAAAACCTTCTTCGAGCCGATGGCATATGGCTTGTGTGGTGGATAGTACACTTTACATTTCAATTAAGACTTTAATTTTGGAGCAATCATGCTGAATACTTTTTATTCTGAATTTCTGGGCAACAGTCCAAGGTGGTTTAAAAATGCCATCATCGCCTTTTTGGTGGCCTGTTACCCACTGACCCTGTTACTGGGTGAAACCGTTATGGGCTGGGCCTTTATCGGTATGTTTATCATGACCTTGGCGCTGGCATTGAAATGTTACCCTTTACAATCAGGGGGTTTATTAGCCATTGCAGTACTGGCCATTGGGTTGACTGATCCATATACCGTCTGGCATGAAATTCAAGTTAACCTTGGCGTCATCATGCTACTGGTATTTATGGTGAGTTTCATATACTTTATGCAGCCATTGCTGATTTTTATCTTCGGTAAAATTTTATTGAAAATAAAAAACAAAATAGTCCTGTCGTTGATGTTTTCTTTTTCAGCTGCTGTACTTTCTGCTTTCCTAGATGCCCTGACTGTAATGGCTGTATTGATTACTGTTTTTGTGGCCCTGTATGGTGTATACGAAAAAGTACACTCTACAATGAATGTAGACTACGACGACAATGAAATCAAAGACCGCAAACAAATGGGGGGAGAGACCCTAGAAGAATTCAGGGCATTCCTGCGCTCTTTAGTCATGCACAGCGCTGTGGGTACAGCATTGGGTGGTGTTTGTACTCAAGTGGGCGAACCACAAAATTTATTGATCAGTGAAAAGATGGGCTGGAATTTTATTCAATTTGCCACTGAAATGGCCCACATCACTATCCCAACATTGATTGCAGGTTTGTTAACTGTCATTGTTTTAGAGGTTACTAAAAAGTTTGGTTTTGGGGGTCAGTTAGACAGTGGTGTGAGGAAAATATTAGAAAATTATTTACACGAAGAAGATGCCAAACGCACCAAGAAAGAAACTTATGCATTAGTTGTACAAGGCATCAGTGGTTTGTTATTGATTGTTGCATTGGCCATGCACATCATGCAACCAGGATTGATTGGCTTGATGCTTCTTGTATTGGTTACGGCATTCACAGGTATCACTGAGGAACATCGCATTGGCCATGCCTTTGAAGAATCACTGCCTTTTGTCTCCTTGTTGTGTATTTTCTTTGTAATAGTCGGCATGATTCAAGACTTGAAATTATTCACACCTGTCATCGAATGGGTTTTAGCATTACCTATCGAAGCACAACCCAAAGCCTTTTTCTTGGCCAATGGAATATTATCAGCCATCAGTGATAACGTCTTTGTAGCCACGGTCTACATCAACGAAGTCAAAGCACAATTTGATGCAGGTAACATCAGCCGCGAACACTTTGACTCATTGGCTGTTGCTATCAATACAGGTACCAACCTGCCCTCAGTAGCCACGCCTAACGGCCAGGCCGCTTTCTTATTTTTATTAACCTCAGCATTGGCCCCAGCCATCCGCTTGGGCTACATGAAAATGGTTTGGATGGCCTTACCTTATACAGTAGTATTGACCATAGTGGGTTATATTTTCCAATAAAAACCCTCTGAGTCATTAATAAAGCGGTTTGAATGTCATGTATTGATGTCCAAACCGCTTTTTTTTTGCTAAAATTTTTAGTTCGTATCAGTAAACAAAAAACCCATGAAAAATTTGACCCCAATTTGCAGTTTGATCGCCTTTGTTGGCATCGCTTACTTTTGTCAGCAAAATATAACCACAAAAACAATACTCACTGCAGCAGATAAGAATCTGTATCAAGCCAAAAAAACACCAAAACAGTATGATAAGCCCAGCGAAGCGGCAGCTTGGATGTCATCCATGCGTCAAACCCCTAAAGGTACCACACCAGCTCAGATGAACTTAAACTATCAAGCTGATATCACTGCTGCCAAAGCAAGTAAAGCCAATCAAGATTTACCGGCGTTGTCATTTGAGGAAATCGGGCCCGGTATTTTTGGTGGTCGAATTCGTGGCTTTGTAATTCACCCTGAACGTGAAGGCCACTTGTTGGCCGGTGGTGTTTTTGGTGGTGTCTGGAAATCCACTGACGATGGTCAAGGTTGGACATCAAATACAGATTTTCTACAAAACATAGCCATTGGAAGTCTGTACCTGGACCCTGATAATCCTGAACGGGTGTTCTTAGGAACTGGCGAAGGCTTTTTTAACTTTGATGCCGCTCGTGGTAACGGCATTTTTGTCTCTGAAGATTTTGGTGATTCTTGGACTCAACTAGAATCTACTACTGGCCCTGATTTTTATTATGTTAATCGAATCACAAGAGTACCTAACACCAATACTCTGATAGCAGCAACAAGAACAGGGATTCATAGATCAACTGATCTGGGGCAAACCTGGAGTGAAGTCAGCGAACAAGTCACTTCAGGCAGAGGTTTTACCGACCTACAATCTGACCCCAGTGACAGCAGTCATGTACTGGCCTACCACTTTGGTACCGCCAATGAAGCAGTGGTGGTTGACGTAGATCCAGCAGATGGATTATCTGGCAGTAATGAAGCCGTTCCAGCTGCTTTTGGGCCCGACATAACTACCGATGGTATATCAGGGGAGATCGCAGTTGCCAGCTCTAATGGTGGTGTGGCAGTCGATGGCTGTAGTGCCATTGAAAGTGACGTCAATGCCAAAATAGCCATTATGCGTCGAGGCAATTGTAATTTTACGGACAAAGTTAAGAATGCCCAAGATGCCGGTGCTGTTGCTGCCATCATTGTACAAAGTGAAAATGCCGCACCATTTACTATGGGCGGCAGTGATGACAGCATCACAATTCCATCAGTAATGGTTGAAAGGAACTTTGGTGAATCCATCATTATATCTACCAACACGCTGCAAGCCACTTTACTCATCAGTGTACTTGAAGATCTACAGCGATTTGTCATGCGATCAACTGACCAAGGACAAAGTTGGGATAAACTCGGCGCAGATGAAGGTATACCTGAAATTGATATTGAAAGAATTGAAATTGGTTTTGCTGCCGATGGCAAATCTTACTTGGCTGTTTCAAGAGAAACCGAAGAATTAGCAAACAATCGAACCAACGGCACAAGAGGACTGTGGCAATCAACTGGTAGCAATAACCGCGAATACGAAAAAACCAACTCAAGTACCAACTTTGTAGAACGACAAGGGTGGTATGATTTGGCTATTGCGGTCAACCCCAGTGAC
>CALDFB010000279.1 GCA_937942365.1 uncultured Marinicella sp.
CCTGACTGCAGTACCTTGCTTGGCGGTAAAGCCGCCACCTTTAACCTTCAAATCTTTAACCAAGGTGACTGTGTTGCCTGCTTCCAACTTGGCGCCATGGCAATCAACATGAAAGACTTCATCTATACCTTCGCCAGTGGCTTTGGCCCATTTAAGCTGATCATCTTCTAAATACATCATGTCTAATAAATCACGGGGCCAGCCTGCAGCAGATAAACGAGTTAACATACGCCAAGCCAAAACTTTAACCGCCGGCACTACACTCCACATACTGTCATTCAAACAACGCCAATGACTCGCCTCTGTGCTATCTTTATCAAGTATTTGTGCCTGACACGTACCGCATAAATAAGCACATGTTTCCACATCTACTTGTTCTACTGGCTCTACTTGAAAAACTTGTAAATCTTCAGCAGATTGACACAGCTCACACTGTCCACCTGACCGTTCTCTTAACATGGCTTCAATTTTCATGAATCGCATTATACTTTCTGTACCTGTTAATGCAGTATCTTTCTGATTGCCATTTTCATATAAACGTTACTGTGTAAAATATTTCATTGTTTTATAGATGACTTTTACTGTTGGTATTGGCACAATTAATAACTTATTTTTTTACAACCTGAGGTCTTTATGCATCGCAGCTTAATTTTGATAGTTTTTTTATGTTTCGGCCTGGATGTAAGTGCTGAAGACAGCACAGAATCTGAGCAACCTAAAAACATCAAAAGTTTCACAAAAAACATGGATCACAATGAAGGGTTTATTGGCTTTTATTGGGACAATGTAACTGGCAAAATTTATCTACAAATCGATCAATTTAATCAGGATTTACTGTACGCCTATTACCTCAGATCTGGTGTAGGCTCTAATGACATTGGCTTAGACCGTGGTCAAATTGGCGGTTATTCTCTGGTCCAGTTTAAACGACTAGGTAATAAAGTCATGATGGTTGAACCTAACCAATCTTTTCGCGCAATCTCTGACAACCCAGCTGAACGACAAGCCGTAGAAGATGGTTTTGCACAATCAATTTTATGGGGCGGAGAAATAGTGGCCCATGAAGGTCAGTCGGTGTTGGTTGATTGGACTGATTTCCTACTGCGTGACTCACAAGGGGTGTCAAAGCGCTTGGAACTGATGAAAGAAGGCCAGTTCGGTGTTGATAAAAATCGCTCAGCAATTGACATGACTCACACCAAAAACTTTCCAAAAAACACCGAATTTGAAGCATTGATTACCTTGCAAGGCAAAAAATCAGGCCAACATGTAAGTTCGGTGGCACCAAGCAGTGACATCATCAGCATCAAAACGCATCACTCATTGGTGAAGCTTCCTGAGATACCCTACCAACCGAGAGCATTTGACCCCCGTTCAGGAGCCATTCCTATCACCTTTAAAGATTATGCGGCACCTTTAGGAGAAAACATGACTCAACAATGGGTCATTCGCCATCGTTTAGAAAAAAAAGACCCCAATGCTGCCCTCAGTGACCCCATTAAACCGATTATTTACTATTTAGATCCAGGTACGCCAGAACCCGTCCGCTCTGCATTGTTGGATGGTGCAAAGTGGTGGAAAGATGCTTTTGAAGCAGCCGGTTTCTCCAATGCTTTTCATGTCCAAATGCTGCCCGATGATGCAGACCCTTTAGACATGCGATATAACACCATTCAATGGGTGCATCGATCCACTCGTGGCTGGTCTTATGGATACAGCATAGTCGATCCACGCAGTGGTGAAATACTCAAAGGTCATGTCACTTTAGGGTCGCTTAGAGTGAGACAAGACATGTTGATCGCTCAAGGTTTATTGTCTCCTTATGACGACCAACAAGACACCAAAAAGGTAGAGCAAGACATTGAAAACATGGCCTTAGCTCGATTGCGTCAATTATCAGCCCACGAAGTGGGTCATACCTTAGGCTTAATACACAACTTCTATTCCAGCAGTAAAAACCGTTCATCAGTGATGGATTATCCACACCCTTTAGTCACAATCAACTCCCAAGGTGACATCGATTTAAGTGCTGCTTATGATGTGGGTATTGGCGCATGGGACAAAATTTCATTGGCCTACTTATATACTGACTTTAACGGTAAAAACGAGGCGCAACAGCTTAACATGCTGCTAGATGCAGGACGTAAAGATGGCCATGTCTTTATCGCTGATCGTGATGCCAGAGACCCAGGCGGCAGTCACCCCTACGCTCATTTATGGGACAATAACATGGACGCCACCCAAGGACTGCTCAATGTCTTAGGTGTTCGCGCCAAGGCCTTGTCCGATTTCGGCATCAACACCATTAAAGTAGGAGAGCCGGTGGCCAATCTAGAACGCTATTTAGTGCCTATCTACTTATTTCATCGCTTTCAAACCGAAGCAGCTGTTAAACTCATTGGTGGCGTGAATTACCGTTATGCCATCAAAGGCGAGACAGATGTTGAGTCATCTATAGTTGGCCCGAACTCACAACTCGCCGCATTAGATGCGGTGCTAGAAACAATACAAACTGACACTTTGGCATTACCAAAAAACTTATTACCCTTTCTATTACCACCTGTAGAAGGGAGCTTTCGTGACCGAGAACACTTTAAACACCGCACTGGCTTGAATTTTGATGCATTAGGAGTCGCTGAAACTGCTGCTAAACACAGCCTTTCATTGTTGCTTAATGCCGCAAGAATTAATCGATTGGTGGAGCACCATGCCAGGGATCAACAATACCCAAGTTTACCCAATATGTTGAATAAACTATGGAGCCAAACTTGGGGCCAAACACATTCAGATAACTATTTTCAGACCATTCAGCAAGGTATAAATTGGGTGACTTTACAACAACTTATGACGCTGGCATTTGATGAAAATGCTTCTCCTCATACCCAAGCCGAGCTGCAAAACTTCTTGCGAAACAAACAAAAATCATTGGCAAAAAGTCGTAAAGATAAAGCTTTTAATCTTGCAGCTGCAAATGCAATTAATCAATTCCTGGCTGATCCTAAAAAAGTAAGATCCAGTCAGCCCAAACCAATTCCTCCTGGTTCTCCGATTGGTTCAAAATGAATTTAAATGTGTATGGAAATTGGTTAAATTTTTATGTAGGCTTCGACTCCGCTTAGTCAGCGAAAAAGATTCAACTCTTATTGATGCTTCGACTCCGCTCAGCTGGCGATAAGGTTCAACCCTTATTGATGCTCAGCCAGCAATTACAGTTTACTGGCTGCGTATTTCGTACACAGAGAGACATTGCTCGATTCTGGGTAAATTGGAAATACCAAAAGTAAAGCCTCTTATAACACAATAAAAAAATGGGAAACAATGAATAAACACCCCATTTGTTCCCTATAAATCAATTGCATCAAAAATTAGTTTAGCTAATATTGTATGTGATTTTTCTTAATGAATTTTAGCCACATAAATCAGGAATTAAAAATTATGAAACACAAAAAAATATTTCTTTCTATCACATTGGCTTTAGGACTGGCTCAAAACTCCAGTCATGCCCAATTCAACCCTGTCATACAACTTGGAGATTTAGATGGCAATAATGGCTTTCGTTTAGATGGTGAAGCGGAACGTGACTATTCTGGCTTCGCTGTGAGTGGCGCTGGTGATGTTAATGGCGATGGTTTAGATGACCTTATTATCGGTGCTAATGGTACCGATCTGTTAAATGGCGGCAATGTCGGCAGCAGCTACGTGATATTTGGGAGCACATCTGGGTTTAACACCACATTGAATCTAAGCACATTGGATGGCAGTAACGGTTTTCGCCTCGATGGTTTAGATGAATTTGAAGAAGTCGGCGGTGCTGTGAGTGGCGCTGGTGATGTTAATGGCGATGGCTTGGATGACCTATTGATTGGGGCAACCGGTATTGACACCCGCCACAGTTACGTGGTGTTGGGTACCACTTCTGGATTTCCAGCCACATTGAACCTGGATTCACTGAATGGAAGCAATGGTTTTCGCCTCGAAGGTGAAAGTTTTAATGACAAATTCGGCAGCGCTGTAAGCGCCGCTGGTGACGTCAATGGTGATGGCATAGATGACCTTATTATTGGAGCCATGGAAGCGGATGCAAATGGTTCTTATTCTGGCAAAACCTATGTCGTATTTGGAACGGCATCTGGGTTTGATGCCACGCTGAATGTGAGCACATTAAATGGCAGTAACGGGTTTAGTCTAGAAGGCGAAGCAGAGAATGACAATTTTGGCAACTCAGTAAACGTAGCTGGTGATGTTAATGGTGATGGCATAGATGATATTATTATTGGGGCTTTTCGCGCAGACCCCAACGATATAAATTCTGGCAGCAGCTATGTAATATTTGGAACCACACTTGGGTTTGAAGCCACCATGAATATGAGTACACTTGATGGAAATAACGGTTTTCGCCTAGATGGAGAAGCTGAAAGTGACAATTCAGGAATCTCTGTAAGTACTGCTGGCGATATCAATGGCGATGGCTTGGATGATATCATCATTGGTGCTTTTCGTACCGATTCGAATGGTATTAATTCCGGTAGCAGCTACGTAATATTTGGAACCTCATCCGGATTTAACGCCACACTTAACCTGAGTACGCTTGATGGCAGCAACGGTTTTCGCATAGATGGAGAAACAGCAGGTGATACTTCTGGCAATGATGTAAGCGGTGCGGGTGATGTTAATGGCGATGGTTTAGATGACCTTATCATTGGGACTACTAATTTAGAGTCGAATAATTCTGATACAGGTAGCAGCTATGTGGTATTTGGAAGCACATCTGAATTTAACGCTACGCTGAACCTAAGTACGCTGAATGGCCGCAATGGCTTTCGCCTTGATGGCGAGGCAGCAAATGACAACTCAGGCAGCGCAATCAGTGCTGTTGGTGATTTTAATGGTGATGGTTCGGATGATATCATTATCGGAGCCTGGGGCGCTAGCCCAAACGGCGAACAATCAGGTAGCAGCTATGTTCTGTTTGGTAAGCCTGACAATATTTTTAAAGATGGCTTTGAAACTTTGAACTTGCCATAATTGTTGATATACGATCCTTATTACTCAGTTTTGGCAGTCTTGAAAGGCTGCCAAAACAACATCATTTAAAATGAAAAGAAGAAATCCCACTCAGTTATGATGCCAAGGCATTCTCGATGTACTTTTTGATGTCGGCAGGCTTGGTTGTTGGTGCGAAACGTTTTATCGATTGACCGTCTTTACCAATCAAAAATTTGGTGAAGTTCCATTTGATATTTTTTCCCAACGTACCAGGCAACTCTTCTTTCAAATACGCAAAAACAGGGTGTGTATCTTTACCATTGACATCAATTTTACCAAACATGGGAAAGGAAACACCGTAATTAATTTCACAAAATTCACTGATTTGATCCGCATCACCAGGTTCCTGTTTACCAAATTGATTACAAGGAAAACCCAAAATCTCAAGTCCTTGTTCCTTGTATTGTGTGTACAGTTCTTGCAATCCTTCATACTGGGGTGTTAGACCACATTTACTGGCGGTGTTAACCACCAGTAATACTTTGCCTTTGTAAGCGTCAAAGGATTGTTCTTTACCGGTCAGTGTTGCTGCATTCAGTGAGTAAATATCAGTCATTATCATCTCTTAATAAATTGGTATGTCTATTATGGTACCTTTTTTACTGATTTTAAAGCAACCACCGATAATTTATTACTTAGATCCAGGCGCACCTCAGAACCAGTCCACCCTGCGTTATTGGATGGTGCCAAATGGTGGAAAGAAGCTATAACTGCAGTAGGTTTCTCTAATGCTTTTGAAGTTCACATGTTACCTGATGATGCAGATCCTCTGGACATGCGCTACAACACCATTCAATGGGTACACCGATCCACACGTGGTTGGTCTTTCTGTTACCACCAGTTGAAGGCAGCTTCAGAGATCGTGAATATTTCAAACACCGCACTGGCATAAATTTTGATGCGTTAGGTGTCGCAGAAACTGCTGCAAAACACACACTTACATTATTACTTAATCCAGCCCGGGCAAATAGATTGATAGAGCACCATGCCCGTGATCAACAGTTTCCAAGTTTACAAAAGGTATTGAATCAATTATGGAGTAACACTTGGGGACAATCTCATACAGATAACTATTTAAATGCAGTGCAACAAGGTGTTAATTGGGTAACTTTACAACAACTGATGGCATTAAGCAGAGACCAATCTGCCTCCCCACACACCCATGCACAGTTGATGAACTTTCTGAAAAGCAAACAAAAATCATTGGCTAAAAGCAGAAATAATAAAGCATTTAACCAGGCAGCTTCATTGGCCATTGAACAGTTTTTAGCAGACCCTGAAAAAATCAGCACCAATTCAGTTAAACCCGTACCACCAGGTTCTCCAATTGGTACTTACTGATAAGATTTGTTAGCCACTTGGGGATTCAGGTCTCCGCCTTGTAATGGGCTTACCTAAGTCAACTTATCGACAACAGAAGTTGCTCTGGGCGA
>CALDFB010000280.1 GCA_937942365.1 uncultured Marinicella sp.
CCTGTGACATAGAGTTGTTGTTCATCTACATACCCTTCGGCTATGGCTTGATCAACACCAGACATCAAATCATGATAGTCATTATTTGGATAATCATGATGAATTAAATTAGCAAATTCCTGACCGTAACCCGTACTGCCACGAGGGTTGGTATATAAAACCACATAGCCTGCAGCTGCAAACAGTTGTACTTCAGCTGAAAATACTGAACCATAACTGGCAAATGGGCCACCATGAATTTCAAGAATAAGCGGGTATTTTTTATTGGGATCAAAATCTGGCGGTGTGACCAGCCAACCTTGAATGGCTCGCTGATCAACCGATGATTTCCACCAAAGCTCTTTGACTTGACCTAACTTCTTGTGACTGAATAAATCTTCATTGACATGAGTCAATCGTTTTAATTGGCTATTTTTAACCACAGCCAGATCAGATGGATGTGATGTTCCCCCTAAAGTTATGGCGACTCGGTTATTATCTGCAACAGAGAAGGCAGCGGCGTTGTAAGGCCTGCCTAAAGATAATCCACCCAGGTTTTTGGCTACCTCAGTCAACTTTCCGGTTAACTTAAGATGTGCTAATTTTCCATCACCCTTATCAGTGTATTGAATATACAACCCATTAGAATCTGCAGCCCAAGCCATTGATTGAATGGAACGATCTAATTGACTGGATATCAATTGATGATTATCTCCATTCACATCCATCGTATAAAGTTCGCGTATGGTATGCCCTTGAAAAGTATCATCAAAACCCAGGTACGCTAATTTTTTACCGTCTGGAGATAAGATGGCATTCGTATCTGGCCCAAACCTCTTGGTCAGAGCCATGATACTTAAATCAGCTAAATTCAATTGATATATTTCAGCATTCAACGGTTCAAACTCATGGTTCTGGTGTAGGTTGGCAGTGAAGAAAATAGTCTTTTTATCAGCAGACCAAATGGGCGACTGATGATTATGTTTTGAATGAGTTAATTGACGAGGAGTTCCACCATCGATGGGCAAACTGAATATTTGTTGATTACCTGATTTGATATAACCGCGACCATCAGCTCGATAGGTCATGTCATCTATATAAATCGGCGCATTATTCCATTGAGCGCCCTCAGGCTTGGCTGGCATTTTAATCAATGAAGGTTTTGATAGAGCGACAAATTGGGTAAATACCAAATGCTTGTCATCACGCGACCAAGCCACTTGATTGGGGGTATGTGCTCCATTTGTCAGGGCCATTGATTCACGACTTTCAAGCCACATCAGATAAAGTTTTGTTTTGTTATCTGCTTGATTAGATAGGTAGACAATTTTTTTTCCATCATTCGACCACTTAGGTGCACGTGCATTGTGATTACCCGTCGTTAAAGGCCGATTATTTTTTCCATCAACGTCGATCAACCACAGATTACTGTAGTTTTTATCTGTCATGATGTCTTTAAAGTTTCGGGTGTAGACAATCTTTGAACCATCAGGTGAAATTTGTGGGTCGGAAACAAACTCTAAATTAAATACATCGAGCAGCTCAAGGTGTTGTGGGCTCTGTGCATGTGAATAGGCTGTGAATAGAAATAAAATTAAGAAACAGGAAAATTTTGTCATGATTGAGTAAAGCAAAAAATAGTTAAACAGTATAAACCAGTCATTATGTGACAACAACCAACCATATTCTCTAAGATTAGCGACTTAAAGTTTGATTCGTTATTAAACTTGTTTCAAATCAGTTAAACTGTGCCCCTGATTAAACTTACAAACAAAAAAAATCCCAATGAACAACAATGACATCTTTCGCAGAACACGATACATTTTAGATTTAAGAGACAATCAAATCGCTAAAATTTTTACCCATGTTGATGTGAAGACCACAGAACAACAAGTCAATTTATGGCTAAAACGTGAAGAAGATGAGGGTTTTGTGGCATTGTCTGATGAACTGCTGGTTGACTTTCTGGATGCTCTAATCATTGAAAAGAGAGGTCGAAAAGAAAATACACCTGCCATAAAAAATAAGCCTAAACTAGACAATAACCTGATTCTAATGAAGCTGAAAATAGCTTTTCATCTGAAAGCCGAAGAAGCTTTGGCCGTTATGGATTTGGCTGGATTTAAAATCAGCAAACATGAATTCAGTGCCTTATTCCGCAAAAAAGATCATAAACATTACCGTGCTTGTAAAAATCAAATGTTGCGTAAGTTTATGAAAGGCTTACAAATAAAATATCGAGGAAAGAAGTACAACGATCAAAAAACCCATTTAACTGACCCCCAACCAGAAACACAAAAAGGAAAGCTTAGCTTAAAGAAAAATAACGCCCAAGCTCACACTCACTCACAAAACAAAGCGGCCAAACGATACGATAACAAACCAACAAAAACTGTAAGTTCATCGTCGTCAAGTGACCAACCTAGTAACAAAGCCAAAACTGCTGCAAGTGTTTGGAAAATTCCAAAAAAACCAATCAAGTGATTTTTGAACATAGCCATCATTTAATCATCTGATGATCAACAGTTGTCATTTTCCGTAAACAGAAACCACCAAACAATAGACATACAAGAAATCAAAACAATTCAGTACGCAAAATATAAGCCAAGATGCCAACTTGGCTTATCCCACAAAATAGGCGTCTATTTTCTGATATAACTTAATTATTCATTATGATTTGCATAGGGGTTGGTCATGTTTTTGGCTAAAAACTGACCAACAACATAGCCAGCATAAACGGCCATAAACCACATCAAGATTGAATCCCCGTCTACTCTAGCCATCCAGTATATTGGCCAACTGATGGCGGTTACAAAATTCATCAATGAATTGATGAAAAAATTAACTAAATCACCTGCTCCTAACTCAGCAATGGTGGCCATAAATGAGGCTTCACTGGTTAACAAATCTAACACTTCATTAAATTCAACCACCACATAAGTTAATACTGCCATGACGCCATAGAAGCCACCGCCAAAAGCAACCCATTTTGACATGACCATATTTTGCCAAGAAAACTGATCTTTCTTGAGTTCCTTTTTTAACTTCTTAAGTCCTGCTTTATCCTTTTTTTCAACCACCTCTAGAGATACATTGTTTTTATGTTTCAAGAGTAAATAAAACAACAAGAAACTGATCACAGCAGTACTGCAGAAAGCCAAAATCAACTGAAAATAAATCATTTTTTCTATTTTCGGTCAAACACATAAGGGCCATCAATAGCCCCCCAAACCTGCTTATCATTGGCGTCAAAGCCTTGATCCCAACTTTTGATCCCTGCGGTTGTGATTTCAACAATAGAATGAGCATAAGTCGCTCCACGCAATTGGCTTAAACAGGTTTTATTGTCTGTGCTACCTTGGAAATAGTTTGGGCTTATTTGTGTCAGTATCACAGCACAGCCTATTCTGAGATTTAAATCTTGAGGTGAAATACCTGCCAATAATTCTGGTCTTTCGTACCCTCCTACGACTGCTAGGGCATCAGGCAGTTCATAAACTGCACTACTGAATTTATCGTTACCTAATGCAGTGACATGATAAATACGCTGCCGGTATGGTTTATCAAGCATATTACCCACTGCCTGTTCAACATACAGCCAGTACCCGTCATTCAGTTCTGTCCAAATGGGTAACATTTTTAAACTGATGTGATAATAACTTTCATCTTCTTTTGACTGTTTTAAACTGTCAAATTCGCCACTCATCAGTTCTACCAGATGAAGCAAACTTTGATCTTTATTATGAGTAATAGACTTACCTGCAAAGCTTTCATCAGCTTTAACTTGTTTTTTGTGAGAACATGCTATCAGAAATAAAATACATAATAACAACAATAATTGGTAGGTCGTTCTGTTCATTCATTGAGCCCAAAGATAAATAAGTCAGTTTACCAGAGTTGATGATCTAAATATGTCTATCTCACATTCATACATTAAATGTATGACAGACATATTTATAAAATTTATTCAGTTTATTCACCAAAGCCTTCAACTTTTTTATAAATAATCAAGGAGTAAACCACCGGCACCAGAGCTGCTATGACTAATATCCAAATTAACCATGACATTGAAACTTGGGTCAATGTTGACAAAACAGCCAATACCCCCCCCAATACAAAAGTCCAAGAACCTACGCGATGAGTCTTATACCAAACCTCATCTGATGCCAAAGTCCATGGTGTCCTGATTCCAAGAAAGAAGTTTTTCGGAACCTTGGATAAATAATTACCAATAATGACAAATAAAACACCCATGGCTCCAATCATCCAACGACTTAAATCGACACTTTTGTTCAACCCCGCCTCAAAAGACAAAATCATCACAAATAACATAAATAATGCCATCAATAAAATAATGATGTTATAAACTTTTTTAGCAGCATCTAATTTAAAACCTTTGGGTGAAATTTTTGGCATGAGTGAGATGAAAAAAGTCATTACTGTACTAATAATTGGCAATAAATATACGCCCCAAGGCTTACTGGTATAGCCATCAACTTCACCATCAGCATTCCAATGCGTAGGCACTTGTTCTGGTAATTTAGGCTCATATATAAAAGCCACAATCCAAGTGATGACAATCACCATCCATACTAAAAACATTATCGTTTTATTCTTCATCATATACTCCATTGTATTCAATCAAAGGCCATTGCTTTTAAAATTTAACTTTGGCCTTTATTAATCATAAAGACCTCAATCCTTTCCCAACAACCGATTCATCAATAACATCATTTCTTCTAGGACACTTAAATTCAAAGTATAAATACGTTGTTGCCCTTGCCTTCTGACACGAATCAATTCAGCACCCTTAAGAATACTTAGGTGATGAGACAACGTGGCCCCACTGAATTCAAAATGTGCTTTAATTTCAGCCACAGACATTTCACCTTGCTTCAATAAATTCAAAATTTTCCGCCTTTGCACATCTGCTATGGCTGTGAATAATGATTCTTGTTTGGGAGTTTCTTGCATATATTTAGATTATCATCTAATTATCTATTTGTCAAATAGATTACAATTAATCTTTTTGCTCTAATTTATGGACGTTGCATCTCATTACAGCGAATTCTTAAGTTTATTTATCGCATTGATTGTGGCCGGCATGGGTATAAAGCTTGCCTTACAAAAACCAAACAATGAAACATATCAAATTGGAGAAAAAGATTTCTCCAAACAAAAAATTCACACAA
>CALDFB010000281.1 GCA_937942365.1 uncultured Marinicella sp.
AAAGAGACCGTAGAAAGGTCATTTGCTGATGCCAAAGAACTTCACCAATACCGTTATGCACGCTATCGGGGCATAGACAAGGTCAAGGCACAGTGTTTGATGGTCGCAGCTGCACAAAATATCAAGAAAATAGCATTGATAGCAGCCTAACAGGATAAAAGCTCTTAAACTGTCTCAATAAACTCATCTAAAGCCCATTAAGATTCATATAAGTCAAATCTGATCAAACAAAAATCATAAGTGAGTTATTGATTCAAAAGGAGCCTATTTAATATCCAAGCCCTTAAAAACAACAAACCCCTGAAAAAAACAGGGGTTTGTCATTAGTCTGAGGAGCTAAAAAGCTCCTTTTTTGGTTTCAATAAAACTGTCAGTTAAAAGCCATGAGACTGTGCCAACAAATCTTCATTTACGGTTATACTGGCAGCTTGTCGCAAAGCTTGTATTAACAACTGCTGCTCGTTACTCTTGATGTTTCTGCCCAATTGAGCCGACTCAGTACTTAAGTCTTCTAATGCTTCTAAGTCAGCTTCATTAACGGCTAACAATTTGAGAACAACCACATCAGAACCATTACCATCAAGTAAATGTAAAGCGGCGCTATCAGTAGTTGGCCGGCCCAACTCAAATATGCTTTTAACCAAATTAAAAGGCAATGCAGAACCGGTTCTTGTGACTGAATCTGCCGTCTGTAACTCCAGCTCATTGGCTTGAGCTACGTCTGATAAAGACTGTTCAGTGGTATTGACATCTGCCACCAAACTATCAGCCAAAGCCCTCGCCTCTTCATTGGCTTTTTGGTTGGTTATCGTGGTTAGAATACTTTCCTTAACATCAGCTAATGGTTTTAATTCAGCCGCCTTGACATCATTGAGATGGATAAATACTGAATGGGTGTCTGAAATGTTGATCACATCAGAGTTCATCAAATTTTCCTTCACATTATCTGAATAAGCTGCTTGTAGTACATCTTGGTTTGACAACAAAACTGATGCATCACCACTGCGAGTAAAATATTCAGAAGTTTTAAGTTCATAACCATTTTCTTCAGCCACTTGTTCCAGACCACTTTGCGCATCTAAAGTTGCTTCAGCTAATGCACTTGCTTTATCTAAAAATAAAGTTTCCGCTTCTTTGGCTTGAAGGGCTTGTACAATATCCTCTTTAACGGCTTCATAAACAGGAGTAGAAGATGCTTTGATTTCATTCAATTGTATGATGTGATAGCCGAACTGAGATTTAACCGGCTCGCTGATGGTATTTAACTCCATGGCAAAAAGAGCATCATTGAACTCTTTAACCATGTCATCTGGAGATACCCAACCCAAATCACCACCACTTTCTGCAGACCCTGGGTCTTGTGAGTAAGTTTTGGCTAACTCAGCAAAATCATCTCCAGCTGCAATTTTATTTTGGATTTCTTCCAATGCTTTTTCGGCTTCATCGTCATCATTAACCAATATATGTGCCGTCAGGCGCTGTTCTGGCGTTTGATAAGAATCTTTATTATCCTCATAATAACTCAGTGCATCAGCTTCAGCAATTTCAATACTTTCAGCCACTTCTTCGGCTTTCAATTCAATGTAGTTTATTGAGATCATTTCTTCAGTCATGTACTGGTCAGAGTTATCGTTATAATGTGATTCTATCTCTTCTTCTGACACTTCGATTCCATCGATGAATTTATCAGGTGAAATCGTTACATATTCAACGTCCCTTGTTTGTTTGTTAAGCATGGCCATTTGTTTAGTTTCATGAGGTGTTACAAACGAACTTTGATCAAATATTCCATTGAGTGCCTGTCCAGCTTGATCTTGTGCTAATCGCATCTGCAGCATTTGTGCAGATTGGTTGGTTTGGCTTAAATATGCAGCATATAAACTCTTGTCAAATTGACCGTTCTCATCTTTAAATGCAGGGGCTTCCTCAAGAGTTTTCCGGATTTGTTCTGGCGTTACTGTGTAACCATTATCAGTAGCCACCTGCCTAACCAACTCACTGTTAATCATTGATTCAAGGTAGTTTCTTCGAAACACTGGTGAATCAAAATAACTGGGATCAAATCCATCTCCAAACTGTGTCATCAAGTTCTGACGGTATGAAGCAAACTGATTCACATACTCAGTGTATGAAATTTTTTCGCCATTAACAGTTGCTAATGAATCATTACCTGACTGAGTGATATAGTCACCCACGCCCCATAAAGCAAATGCAGCAATCAACAAGATCATGACTATAGTCATGAACAGACCCGTAGATTTTTTTCTTATCCAAGTTAACATAATTTTATTCGTTCAAATTAAATCTAAAAAAAAAGGGTGTCATAACGACACCCTTCTTCTATGTGGCGGAGCGGACGGGACTCGAACCCGCGACCCCCGGCGTGACAGGCCGGTATTCTAACCAACTGAACTACCGCTCCGAATCTGGTGGGTGCTGAGGGGATCGAACCCCCGACCCTCGCCTTGTAAGGGCGATGCTCTCCCAGCTGAGCTAAGCACCCGATTCAGGGGCGTTAGTTTACTGCGTCTTTTAGTGCTTTACCAGCTTTAAATGATGGAATTTTTGCAGCTGCGATTTGGATGGTTTCACCAGTTCTTGGGTTACGACCTTGTCTAGCAGCTCGTTCTTTAACAGCGAAAGTACCGAAACCAACAAAAGTTAATTTCTCGCCTTTTTGTAATGATTCTGTAATAGTACCTACAACAGCGTCAAAGCATTCACTTGCAGTGGTTTGTGAAACGTTTGCGTTATCAGCAACTGCTTTAATAAAATCTTGTTTTTTCATTGTAAATCTCCTTCGTCTCGTTAATTTTAATAATTGACATAAGCGTCAAGAAAGGCGCATTTTATAACAGTTTGAACGTGTTTTGCTAATATATTTTTAATATTTTTTTAACTGCCAAAAACCCTGTTAATCGCAAGCATAGCTGGATTTCATAAGCAAGTTTTTATTTAAAAAATAATGTTTAACAGCAAGGGTTTTAATCGACAGATTTACATTAATAAAATGCCATTAATCATTCATGTTAATGACTTTTCTCGTTATTTATATTTTCTTGATTTTTAATAATACTGACATCATCTTTTTGTGACTTGAGTGGCTTTTCGATATCAACAATGTGTTTTATTTTTTGTGCCAAAGCTAAAGTCAGTACTTCATCAATCCATTTCACAGGAATAATTTGTAAATTTTTGGTGATCTTCTCAGGCATATCAGCCAGGTTTTTTTCATTTTCCTTAGGTATGATCACTGTCTTTACACCGCCACGATGAGCAGCGAGCAACTTTTCTTTCAAGCCACCAATCGCTAATACCTGGCCTCGCAATGTAATTTCCCCCGTCATCGCAACAGCAGATTTAACAGGATTATTACTTAATGCAGAAACCAAAGCTGTACACATACCAATACCCGCACTTGGTCCATCCTTAGGAGTGGCTCCTTCGGGCACATGTACATGAATATCATGTTTATTGAAAATGTCTGCGGACACACCAAATAAACCGGCTCGTGATTTCACTACTGACAATGCGGCTTGAATAGACTCTTTCATCACATTGCCCAAATGGCCTGTCAATGTTAACTTGCCTGTTCCAGGGTAAACTGCAGCTTCTATTTGTAATAAATCACCACCCACTTCAGTCCACGCCAAACCAGTTACTATACCGACTTCATCGGCTTTTTCCGCCAATCCAAAGCTGACTTTCTTAACACCTAAATAATCATTCAGGTTTTTAATCGACACATTAATGGATTTAAGGCTTTTATTTGTCAACAACTGCTTGACTGCTTTTCTTGATATTTTAGCAATTTCTCGTTCTAAATTTCTGACCCCGGACTCTCTGGTGTAATAACGAACGATGTCTTTTATGGCAGCCTTTGATAGTTTGACTTCAGATTTTTTAAGCCCATGGGCTTTTAATTGCTTAGGCAATAAATACCGCACCGCAATTTCAATTTTTTCTTCTTCTGTATAACCTGGAATTCTGATGATCTCCATACGATCACGTAACGGAGCTGGAATATTCAGTGAATTGGCAGTGGCAATAAACATGACCTCTGAAAGATCAAAATCAACTTCCAAATAATGGTCATTAAAATGGGTGTTCTGTTCTGGATCTAAAACTTCTAATAATGCGGCTGCGGGATCACCGCGAAAATCCCTGCTCATTTTATCTAATTCATCTAAAATCATCACAGGGTTACACTTTTTTGTCTTGGTGATGTTTTGGATCACTCGACCTGGCATTGATCCAATGTAGGTTCTGCGGTGACCACGAATTTCTGACTCATCTGAAACACCACCTAAAGAAAAACGACTGAATTTACGATTGGTGGCTTTTGCTATTGATTTTCCTAGCGACGTTTTACCCACACCTGGCGGCCCAACCAAACACATGATTGCACCTTTCATCTTAGGTGTTCTTTGCTGCACAGCCAAATACTCTAAAATACGTTCCTTGATTTCATCTAACCCATAATGATCTTCATCCAGAATTTTTTGCGCATAATCCAAATCTAGCTTTAATTCACTTCTTTGTTGCCAAGGTAAACCCAAAATAGTTTCAAGGTAATTTCTGACCACCGTGGCCTCAGCTGACATGGGAGACATCATCTGCAATTTCCTGAATTCAGAATTTACTTTTTCACGAGCGCTTTCGGAAAGTTTTGTTTCAGCGATTTTCTTTTCCAAATCGGAAAATTCTGAATTAGAATCATCAATATCTGTTAACTCTTTCTTAATCGCCTTCATTTGCTCATTCAGGTAATATTCCCTTTGATTTTTTTCAATCTGCCCTTTCACCCTACCACGAATTTTTTTCTCCATGACTATCAACTCCAATTCAGCTTCTATCAGAGTCAATATATGTTCAAGTCGTTGAGACTCATCAAGCATCTCCAACAACAATTGTTTGTCTTGGTGCTTAATCACTAAATGTGCTGAAATGGTGTCAGTTAACTTCGATAAATTTTCAATGTTTGCAATGTTATTGGTGACTTCTTTTGGAATTTTTTTATGCTTGCGAACATAATCTTTAAAACGATCTCGCAAAGTGCGTTTCATGACCACGCTTTCACTGTCAGTTACCTGATTTTTAGCCTTCAATTCCAAGTAATTTGCTTTGAAATAATCATTGTCTTCTAAGTTACTGATTTTGACTCTGGCTTTACCTTCGATCAATACCTTGTGTGTACCATCTTGTAATTTGACCATTTGCAAAATAGAAGATATCGTACCTATTTCGTAAACATCTTGAATGTCCGGGTCATCTACTTCTGAATTTTTTTGCGCCACTAAAATCACTGAAGAATTGCTCTTCATGGCATTTTCTAGTGCCAGCACTGATTTTTCTCGTCCAACAAACAAAGGAACCACCATTCCAGGAAATATGACCACATCTCTTAAGGGCAATACAGATGATTTTTCTTGAGGGTTTTGCATGATATTATTTACTCAGTTTTCTGATTAGCAATTTTTCCATAGACTAAATATGGTTTGTTTCCGTCTTCTATAACAGCACGATCAATCACCACTTTTTCAATATTCTCTTGATCTGGTAACTCATACATAATGTCTAGTAAAGCAGACTCCATAATAGTCCTCAATCCACGAGCACCGGTTTTTCTCGCCAAAGCCAGTTTTGCGATGGCATCATACGCATCCTCTCGAATCTCTAATTCAACATTTTCCATATCAAACAAACGCATGAATTGTTTCGAAATGGCATTCTTTGGTTCTTGTAAAATTCGAATCAAGGCACCTTCATCTAACCTTTCTAAAGTTGCCGAAACTGGTAAACGCCCCACAAACTCAGGAATCAGACCAAACTTAACCAAATCATCAGACTCTAAACCTTTGAATATGGCCAATTCTGTTTCATTTTCTAAAGGTGATGATACTTCTGCAGCAAATCCAATGCCTGTTTTGACGGACCGCTCTTGAATAATTTTTTCTAACCCAGAAAATGCGCCACCGCAGATAAACAAAATGTTTTTGGTGTTAACTTGTAAAAACTCTTGCTGCGGATGTTTTCTTCCTCCTTGAGGTGGTATTGAGGCCACTGTTCCTTCAATTAATTTTAATAAGGCCTGCTGCACGCCTTCCCCAGATACGTCTCTGGTGATAGACGGGTTCTCTGATTTCCTTGAGACTTTATCGATCTCATCGATATATATGATTCCAGTTTCAGCCTTTTCGACATCATAATCACAGTTTTGCAATAATTTTTGAATGATATTTTCAACGTCCTCACCCACATAACCCGCTTCAGTTAATGTAGTGGCATCTGCTATGGTAAATGGAACATTTAAAATTCTGGCCAGGGTTTCAGCCAACAAGGTTTTTCCTGAACCGGTAGGGCCTACAAGCAGGATATTGGATTTTGAGAGCTCGACCTCATCAACTTCAGTGTGGTTGGAGCGAATTCTTTTGTAGTGATTATAAACAGCTACAGCCAAGACTTTTTTAGCGGTCTCCTGGCCAATCACATATTCATTCAACAATTCATGAATTCTTTTGGGAGTAGGTAAGTCTTCCAAACTTTCTGTCAATGTGTCTTCCATTTCATCACGTATGATTTCGTTACATAGATCAACACATTCATCACAAATGAAGACACTGGGCCCGGCGATTAACTTCGTGACTTCTTGTTGGCTTTTGCCACAAAAACTGCAATGCTTCACTTCTTCTAAACTTTTGTCTTCACTCATGGATATAATTGACTCTTAAGTAATATAGATATGATACAA
>CALDFB010000282.1 GCA_937942365.1 uncultured Marinicella sp.
CATTGATGTGGTACTACCAGAATTTTTCCACTGCTGCTTTTCTTTATCTGGCTTTACATGGAAGCTATGGTTTTGTTTGGCTTTTAAAAGACTGTTGTTTTCCAGATACTGGTTGGCAGAAAAAAGTCACTATTGCCGGCGGACTGATGGCCTTTTTCGGGGTGCTATTTTGGTATTGGGTTATTGCTTGGTTATTAATCAAACAACCAGATATTCCGGACTATCCATTTTCTGATGCAGCTTGGTTTGCGCTGTGTGCACTCTTATGTATTTTGGGCTGTACCATCATGATAACGGCAGATGCCCAAAAATACTACACCCTAAAACATCAAAAAGGCTTGATAGATACTGGGGTACATCGTTATATCAGGCACCCTAATTATTTGGGGGAAATGATGATTTATGGGTCTTTTGGTTTGCTTGCTTTTCATTGGCTGGCAGCAGTGATTTTGGCCGCGGTTTGGTTGTTGGTCTTTTTGCCTAATATGGTGGCCAAAGAAAAAAGCTTGTCACGTCATTCTGACTGGTCGCTATACAAGAAGCGCAGTGGTTGGGTTTTACCTTTTTTATGAACACAAATACACAGTAATGCCACTACTATTAGCATTTGTTTGAGAGAAGTTAAACCGTTTGCGGAGTCAAGGGCCAAAGTGAATCAACTTCATTGGTTTTACTGGTATTATATTTCGCGCACTGAGCGAAGCCGAAGTGATTCATTATCAGTCGTTATATTTCGCGCACTGAGCGAAGCCGAAGTGTAATTAACTCAATCACCTCTGCCCGGGTGATTAATCACCAATGGGAACGATAATACCAATGGTGAACTGCCCATCGCCAAAACCATCTTGCCCGGGTAAGTCCGAATCGTTGGTATCCAATCTTGACCTGGCTTCGGCTCGAATCCGGGCGCCATTACCTGTGAAGTACCATGAGCCACCCACTGCTAAGTTGATGATTAAATCAGTTTCTTGTGTATCAGGAAATCTGGAGTCAGAATAGATACCACCTACACCCACTAAAAAGTAAGGTTTCCACAGTGGATCGTGATTGGTATACAAGACATTAAATGCAGCTGAATAGTGTTTCAGATCAAAATCAATGTCAAAATCATATTCATCACGCATTACCTCAAACTCCATCGCCCAGTTTTCAGTGAAATGTTTGCCTACCCTAAGATCTAAAACCTGAGCTTCGTTCAGGCGGACGGCATCATCGGGCACCACGATGCCAATATTGGCATTCCAATACCAACGGTAATCCACGTCATCATAGATATGATCTAAAGCGTTATCTTCTGCGTTAGCCTGAATGACTGTGTTTAACAGTAATAATATCTGGACAATTATGGTGTGGTGGCGTTTCATAACCGCATTCTATCATGAGGGGAACTGTCTGGAAATTCGGAAATGCCTTTCCAAATATATAAACATTTGCGGAAAAGTAAATTGTAATAAACTGTAAAAATTTTGAAAAATACTTGCAATTAATAATTTAATTTCGATGTTACTTGATTTTGCCAATCTCCTTCTGTAGGATCATTGCTCAAAATGTGTGTGTGGATGTAATTCTTAGTGTGTAGAAAGTCAAGACGCACAACCCATTTTGGCCATGCAAATCCATTTGGTTTTGTATTTAATCATGAAAATCAAAAAAGTAGGAGAGACTATAAAAATGTCCAAATCAAAATTCAATCCTTTGATTACTGCATCAGTGATGTCAGCTGTTTATCTTGCAGGCATATCGCAAGATGTAAAAGCTGTCGCTCAAGATGATGTATCAAACGATGCAATAACAACTTTAGCTCATTCAGTTAATGATAATTACCGTTTGCCAGTTGCCAATGCAGCAGGTCAACGAAGATACATCATTCAATTCAATCAACCTTCTGTTGCTCGCTATAATGGTAATGGAGAAATGGCTGCTATACCCCGGTTGGCCAATCATAAAATCGATGTTAAATCTCCGGCAGTAAGCGCATATGTAAGTACGCTTGAAGCACAACAAGCGACCTTTTTAAGCGGTTTAACCTCACAGTTTGGCCGTTCAGTGAGTGCGATTCAAACTTATCAATTTGCTGTTAATGGCATGGCTTTGTATTTATCCGCGGATGAAGCCGCTACCGTTTTAAATATGTCAGATGTTAAACATATTGAATTAGACAGGGAATATTTTCTGACTACCGATGCAGGCCCTACTTTAATTGGGGCTAATAATGTTTGGGAGGGTAATGCACCTTCGGCAGGCACAGCATTCGGTGAAGGCGTGGTGATCGGTGTTATTGATTCAGGGGCAAACTTTGACCATCCTTCTTTTGCCGACATAGGTGGTGATGGCTATGACCACACCAATCCATTGGGTGCTGGAACATTCCTAGGTGCCTGTGATCCAACTAACACAGACCAATTTGATGCCAACTATACATGTAATGATAAGTTGATCGGTGGTTATGATTTCGTTGATGACGTATTTCCAGCAGATGGAACTGATGTTCCTGGTCCAGAAGATGAGAATGGTCATGGTACACACACGGCTTCTACAGCCGGTGGTAACATGGTTTTGACAGCTTCTGCCAATGGTGTAGATAATATTGAAATCAGTGGTGTGGCCAGACATGCCAATATTGTGGTTTTTGATGCTTGTTACACATCAGCAACTGGTCAAGGCCTATGTCCAAATGTTTCTACGTTGTCTTCGATCGATCAGATCGTCGCTGACGGCGTGGTTGACGTAGTCAACTACTCAATCGGCGGTGGCGGCTCGCCATGGACTGAGGCATTATCACAATCTTTTCTTGCAGCCACTGACAATGGTGTATTTGTTTCGGCATCGGCAGGTAATTCAGGACCTGGGCCTGCAACTCTAAGTCATGTTCAGCCATGGACCTCGACTGTAGGTGCATCTACTCATTCTAGAGGTTTTGAAAGCTTGTTGTCGATCACTGGACCAGTTGCTGACCCAGCATTGGTTGATATTGAGTATAACTCCAGTAATGGGCCTGCAGCGGCAGGGCAAATAGCGGCTGGTATTCAATATTCGGGTGAAGTCGATGCTGCTAACGTTGAAGGCTGTGTGGCTTTTCCGGCTGCTTCATTTGATGGCTTAGTGGCTTTAATTTCTCGCGGTACTTGCGCATTTGCAGACAAGGTTGCCAATGCAACTGATGCTGGTGCCACTGCTGTTGTTATACATAATAACGTTGCAGGCGCTCTGAACATGAATGTAGGTGATGTGACCACCATTCCATCTTTCTCAGTTTCCCAAGCAGATGGTTTGGCCATGGCAGCATATATTGGTGCTAATCCAGGTGCCACTGTTGAAATTGAACTGCCAGTAATTGCAAATACTGAGCAAGCCGATGTAATGGCCGGATTCAGTTCACGAGGCCCCAGTCCATTTGAAGTAAACAAGCCTGATGTAACTGGGCCCGGTGTAAACATATTGGCAGCATTTGCAGACAGTGAAGTACCAGCCAGTGCAGATGAAGAATACGGTATCATTTCTGGTACCTCTATGTCATCGCCGCATAATGCAGGTGCAGCGGCATTGCTAAAAGAACTGCAGCCTACTTGGTCTGTACCGGAAATTAAATCAGCAATGATGATGACTGCAGTGACTGCAGGTGTGACCAAAGAAGATGCGACTACTCCAGCTGATCCATTCGATCGTGGTGCGGGTCGTATTCAAGTTGATTTGGCTTCCTCTGCTGGTTTGGTACTGGACGAAACTGCTTTTGACTTTTTATTGGCTGATCCTGCCAATGGCGGTGATCCAAAAGAACTGAATTTAGCAAGCTACAAAAATGATAACTGTGTTGGAACATGTTCTTTCACTCGTGAATTCACCAGTGTTGCTGATGAGCCAGTAGACTATATCGTTAGCTTGGTTGATATGACGGGTACCGTAAGCCCGGCTACATTTACAGCCAATCCTGGTCAAACAGTCTCTATCGATGTTGAAATCGATGGTGGTGCTCTGGTTCCAGGTGCTGTCAGTTTTGGGGAATTGTCGATAGTACAAAACCCTGAAGTACTATTAGATATTGCTGACAATTTTTATCAACAAAATGATCCCGCTGCTAACCTCAGTTGTACAACTCTAGACGTTACAGGAGCTTCAGCTGCTGATGCCATGAGTATTGAATTTGGTATTGATCATACTTGGGTAGGTGATTTAACTCTGAAATTATTTAACCCTAATGGTGATGAGTTAACCGTTTTAAGTCGTCCAGGCGTTCCTGCTGGTGGTTTTGGTAATGGTACTGACTTGGTTTCTACTTCGCCAATCACATTTTCAGATGCAGGAGTTACAGATGCTGAGTTAATGGGAGCCGCTGGCGGTAACGTATGTGAAGCAGATGGTTTATGTGATTATTCCCCTAATCCTGATGAAGAAACTTCTTCTTTAACTGATTTTGCCGCCATTGTTGCTGCCGCTGACCCTAATGGTAGTTGGCAAGTGTGTGGTGGTGACAGTGCCCCAGGTGACGAAGGATCTATTCAATCGGTTGCCATTAGCTTTGGTGGGGTTGTTGTGGCATCTGCGCAACCAGCATTAAAACCAGATTTGCATTTACCTTTGGTGGTAACAGGTTTACCAGAAGCACCGGATGTTACAGTTGCCCCATCATCTTTAGCAGCCACTTTGGACACAGATACAACCGCAGATGTGACTTTGAATGTCAGTAACTCTGATGTGGCTGGTGCGGATCTTAACTGGTCATTTGGTTCAGGTGATGTAAGTGTAGTATATGCTGAACAAGCTGATGACACAGGTGCAATTACCGATGGCATAGTGAGTGGATTCTTTATACAAGAAAATACTGGTGCTGGTGCAGGTGCATACAGTGCAGATGATTTTGTGTTAACTCAAGATGCATCTATTGAAACTATGTTTTTTGAAGGTTTTGCGAATGGAACAACTTTAGACTTAACTTCAACAGCTATTCAGTTACAAATATTTGCTGATGCCGGTGGTGTTCCTGATGGCCATCCAGAGGATGGATTGGATTCGGCTCTATTTGCATTGGATATTCCAATAGCTGATGCAAGCTTAGACTTGACTGATAACAACATTGGTATTGATATTATGGCCGCTAACGGAGGTGCTCCCCTTGATTTGCCAGCAGGGACATATTGGGTGTCGGTATTTCCAACACAAGATATATTGTCTGCTGATGCAGAAAGGTGGGCATGGTTTGCTGCCGGACCTGATGTAAACGGAGCTCCTTCACAATTAATCAGTCCATTGCTATTTGGTGGAATAGCTGATTGGGGAGGTGTGGCAGGTTTGACAGGTGAGCCGAATTTTGAACAATTAAGGTTTAACATTGCTGGATCAAGCTCATGTGGTGCTCCTTGGATTACCACCTCTTCAGCTGGAGGTACAATAGTACCAGGAGCTGATGAGGATGTTATAGTGACACTTGATGCAACAGGTTTAGTAGCTGGTGTATACACGGCTACGTTGTGTGTTGAAAGTAATGATCCTGATGAGCCACAAATTTTGGTACCAGTTACCATGACAGTGGAAGGATTGTCAGACTTAATTTTTGCCAATGGTTTTGAAGCTCCTTGATAAACTGAAGTAAAATTAAGAAAGAAGTCAGGAAGGGTGTGGCCATTTAACCACACCCTTTTTTT
>CALDFB010000283.1 GCA_937942365.1 uncultured Marinicella sp.
TTTACCGGTGGTGGCGGTGGCATTGCAGTCTGGAATGCTGACCTTGATTTGAGCCTTACGAAGGTAGAACTATTTGATAATGAAGGCTTATTCGGGGGGGGGATGTCAATTTTAGGTGGTAATGTAGATGTCTTAGCCACAGACTTACTGGTCAGAAATAACCAAGCACTTGAGGGTGGAGGAATATTTTGTGCTGGTAATGAATCCACGATCACCATCACAGATACTGGAACTCCAGGACGTTCAGGTATTTATTCAAACTTTGCCTCTGATGGTAATGGCGGTGGTGTACTGCTTAAATCCGGCTGTGAATTAACCACTTATTCTGGAACTGCAAACTTTACTACCAGCGATTTACGTGGCATCAATTACAATACGGCCATCAATGGTTTCGGTGGTGGCGTGGCAGTAGAGTCGGGTTCTAAACTGTTTTTAAAAGGTTACGAAGACTGCAGCAGTGGCAGTTGTTTGGGTAACACCGATAATCCGGTTAACATACAAGGGAATGAAGTAGCTGGCGCGCCTGCCCGAGGTGGTGGTTTGTATGCCAGCGACTTAGGCTCAACCATCATTGTTGAACATGGCTTAATCAAGAGTAATGCTGCACCGGGCAGTGGTGGTGGTATTTACGTTACCAATCAGGCGACTTTGAGAACTCAACAAGTCAACAGGCCTTGTTGGACTGGGCTTCTGTGCAATCGAATTGATTTTAATCAGGCAGACCGTGGTGGTGGTATCCAAGCCGATGCCTCAACCTCAGTTGATATTAATCATACCTTCTTTACCAGCAATAGAGCCAATGATGGCGCAGCCATCAGGTTTGGCACAGGCTCCAGTGGTAATCCAATGGCATACATTAACTCCAGTATTATTAGCCAAAATGGTGTCGGTGGAGATGCTAATTTCAGTGATAATGGCGTAATCAACAGCGGTAAAGATCTGAGGATAGCATTCAGTACCATTGCAGATAACAACGTCAACCAAACTGTAATTGGACAAGAGGTTTCTGCTCAGATTGAAATCATTAACTCAATCATCCACAACCCTGGCGTCGATATCTATCAAGCAGAAACTCAAGGTCAATTAACCGCAGATTGCCTACTTGTACATGAAGACAGCAGCTTTACAGGAAATAACATCACAGTAGGTAACCCGGATTTTCTTAACCGCCTAGTTAGAAACTATCGCATCACTAGCACATCTCCCGCCATTGATATGTGTGCGGCCACACCTATTACTGCTTCACTGTCTGATATGGATGGACAAACCCGAGGCTATGATGATCCGGCGGTAATGAATATTGATGGCCCATTCGATGCAGGTGCAGACGAAACTTTTTTCAATGATCTTATATTCATTGATGATTTCGAATCGGATATTTTGTAAAACAGAACAACTCTTATGACAATACTTTCCAGTTAGAAACATTTTTAAATGGTTTTTGATATCAAGCAAGAACCATTTTTTCTTATTTCTAAGCGGATTTTTTGCATTTGTGTTTATCTGGAAATGGCCAATTGATCTTATTTCAACCTCACTTTCAACTTCCAACGCCAACAGTATAGTTAACTACAGATTTAATAGTAGTACAAAAATACAGCGATTGATAAGCTGGCACCAACTTAATGAAATTTAATGGATGTAACGTTATGAAAACTATTTTATTAATCTTATTGCTTTTAATCCTTCCAGATTTAATTGATGCCAAAGATTCGAAATCTTTTTCTATGGGTGGTTTGGCTGTTGTTGGGGCAGAATTTATCAATGTGGGAGGTAAAATTATATTGGACCCAGATTGTGATTTTGCGACCATTCAAAGTGCGATTGATTCTGGCGCCAACCCAATTCATATTGTTACCGGCACATACAACACCAATTTAGTCATTGATGAGAGAAGCGTTCAATTGCTGGGAGGTTACAGCACCTGTAATGCCGCACAAAATACCAGCAACTTCAACGCCAATGAAATACCAACAATCAACGCAGGAAGTGGTAACTTTGCGTTACCTGGCATCACCATTACTGGTAACGATTCTAGATACGATGTAGCATTGAGAAATTTAAAAATTCAAGGTGGTGAAGGCAGTGGTTTTTTAGCCGGAGGCGGTATTTCTGTTATATTGGCAAATGTTTCTCTGAATCTAAAAAATGTTGACCTGTTTAATAATGAAGGAATTTTGGGTGGTGGGTTATCTATAATTGGTGGCGATGTTGATGTACTTGCTGATAATTTATTGGTCAGGAATAACATCGCACAACAAGGTGGAGGGATATACTGTGCAGGTAACGGTACAAACATCACTATTACCGATACAAATATAGCTATGAGGTCCGGTATTTTTGATAATCAAACAAGTGCTGGTAACGGTGGTGGTGTGTTGTTACAAAACGGCTGTGATTTACGGACATACAGTGGTACAAGACTCAATGATTTCAGCGATTTAAGAGGCATTTATTCAAATGTGGCGGTTAATGGTAATGGTGGTGGTATAGCTGTTGAATCGGGGAGCAAGCTATTTTTAGAGGGCATTGAAGTTTGTAATGGCAGTTGTATAGGAAATGATGAAAATCCTATTAATATCAATGACAACCAGGCATTGACTGTTGATGGCTCTATGGGTTTAGGAGGCGGTCTTTATGTTACGGGTACAGGCAGTAAAGTTGCAGCCATTAATATGAAACTTGCCAACAACCTATCTACTGAAGGTGGTGGCGCATATATTGGGCCTGATGCCACATTTATTATAAGAAAATCACGTTTACCTTGTTGGCAAGCAGGTTTATGTAACCAAATTGATGCCAATCGTGCAGCAAGGTTTGGTGGTGGGATATTGGTTGAAGCCACATCTGATACCGATATCACCCATACTCAGTTCTCAAACAACCGTGCAAACAGTGGTACAGCTGCATTTTTCAGATCAAGTGCATTACCCAGCACACCAACAGTTATAAAAAGTTCCATTTTCTCAGGCAATGGTGACAACGGCAATGGGGAGTATCGAGATAGTAATGTAATCCACGCATTAGCTGATGTAGATTTTTTATTTACCACTGTGGCAGATAATCAAGTGCTTGATGAGATTTTTTTTAAAGCTTCAGAAAGCACATTGAATTTGGAAGCTTCTGTTGTTCATAACCCTGGTATAGATGTTTTTGGTTTCTTTTTCTTCAATACTGGCTTTATAGCCAACTGTCTGGTGACGAATGAAGACACCAGTTTTAATGGCAATAACATCATAGTAGCTAACCCGGATTTTATTGATCGAGTTAATGGTAATTACCGCATAACTGCCTCCTCTCCAGCCATAGATATGTGCACGGGCCAATCTGCATTAGACATAGATGATCAACAGCGTGGTTTTGATGACCCAACAGTCATAAACATTGATGGCCCATATGACGCAGGTGTTGATGAATTTTGGGGTAATGACATCATTTTTATTGATGGTTTTCAGTAATTGACTAAATAAAAAAACAACCCTTGGTATATTTGGAGCTTATTGACTTAATTTATACCTAAATGTTAGTTAGATTTTCATATTTTGAGCCACATTTGAATCAGCACCCTATGGATTCTCTGGTCACCAACTGAAGGGTCTTTAGGGCAACTGGGTAATAACGATGCTTTTTGGTATTTTATAAAAAAATACCCCAAACGCATAACGAGTAAAAATAATAATTGAATAACAGGTGTATTTTATGAATAAGAATTTCCAGTACAAAATTTTCATGTGGCTGACAATGTTTTGCTTTTTAAGTTTGGTGGGCTGTTATAAACCCATAATCCAAAAAGCAACCACAACTCCCTACTCCGCCAAACTCACTATTGAGTGGAATCAATTGTTGATAAGTATGGCTCAAGTAGAAGATGGTCTGCTGACCTTAAAAGGCGTGCGGGCAGCATCCATGATGCATTTAGCCATGCATGATGCTTTGAATAACATTAAAGCAAGGTATGCACCTTATGCATTATTAAACCCAAACCAATCCGCAAATCCTTATTTGGCGGCAGCCCAAGCAGCTTTTGAAGTGGCTGTTAATCAATACCCCAATCAACGCGCTGAGTTGTTAAATTTGTTGCATAAAACCTCAAATCAAGTTACTGAAGGTGAAGCAAAAAACCAAGCCATAGAATTAGGTAAACATGCTGCTCAACAAATTTTAGCAACAAGGGATGGTGATGGTTGGAATAATGAAGCCCAATACCAATGGCATTCGATGGCTCCAGGGGTTTATGCTGAATTTAATGAACACAGTGGTACGCCTGAAGGTTTTATTTTTGGCGCTGGTTGGGCCAAAGCACAGCCCTTTATTCTCCCCAAACAAGATCATTTCAGATCTCCACCACCACCAGCTATCAACAGCAAAGCCTATACCAAGGCATTCAATGAAGTCAAACAGCTTGGCAGTCATGAAAGTGCAACCAGAACAGCCGACCAGACACACCTGGCCATGTGGTGGAAGGACTTTGTAGAAAACTCGCATAACCGATTAGCGAGACAATTGGTTCAATCTGAAAACCTGGATTTGTGGGAGTCAACACGATTATTTGCCTTGTTGAATATGAGTGTTTTCGATGCCTACATCAATGTGTTCGATAATAAATTTTTCTACAATCATTGGCGACCCTATACGGCCATCAGATGGGCTGAAAACGATGGCAATCCGGATACCATCGCTGATAAAAACTGGAACAATTTACATCAGCACACTTATGCATTCCCTTCATACCCATCAGCCCACGGTACTGCTTGTGCTGCTGCCATGACTGTCTTGGCAGATACTTTTGGTGATGCCTTTCCATTCAGCATGAATACCTCAGAAGTCAATAAGGCCGGCCCATTTTCTGAAAACATCCCAATGGATCCAGCCAATCGTTCTTTTATGAGCTTTTCTGAGGCTGCTTATGAATGTTCAATGTCGCGAATTTATCTGGGCATACATTTTCGTTACGATTCCATTGAAGGCAATCAATTAGGTAACAAAGTGGGTGACTATGTCATTCAACATGTTTTGCAGCCTATATAAATTCAAGGAGAACAACATG
>CALDFB010000284.1 GCA_937942365.1 uncultured Marinicella sp.
AGCCCCATTGCAAGTGCCCAAGTTAAATCAGCAATTTTAATTGCTGGCTTGTATGCCGATGGACAAACAACTGTCATTGAACCTAAAAGATCCAGAGATCACACAGAGGCCATGCTTAAGGGGTTTGGTGCTGATGTAACAGTCGATGGACTTAAAGTGGCGGTCAAGGGTTTTCCTAGGCTGACAGGGCAGAATATCCAAGTGCCCGCTGACATCTCATCTGCGGCATTTTTTATGGTCTTGGGTTTGTGTCATTCCAATGCTGATTTTGTGATTGAAAATGTGAGCATCAATCCCACACGTGATGGAGTCATTAAAATCCTTCAAGCCATGAACGGCAAGCTAAGTTTAGACAATGTGCGCAATCAAGCGGGTGAACCTGTTGCTGATATCAGGGTACAATCTTCTCAACTAATGGGGATAGAAATCCCCCACGAATTGATTCCCAGTGCGATTGATGAATTTCCCATTCTGTTTATTGCGGCAGCATTGGCCAGTGGACAAACCCAACTAACGGGTGCTGAAGAATTGCGTCACAAAGAAAGTGATCGCATCAGTGTGATGATTGATGGTTTGCAGTCTTTGGGTATTGATTGTCAAGAATTACCTGATGGTGCGGTCATCAATGGTGGTCGATTAATACCAGGTTTAGTGGATGGTCATGGTGATCACCGTTGCGCCATGAGCTTTCTGTTGGCAGGTGCATTTTGTCCAAATCAGGATATAGCAGTAAAAGGTTGTCACAATATTGGCACTTCATTTCCAGAGTTTTTTGATTTGGTTAAATCGTTGGGTATTTCAGTTACAGAACCAGTGCCTGTGATCACTGTTGATGGCCCCTCTGGTGTGGGTAAGGGTACCATCAGCGCTTTAATTGCTGAACATCTGGGGTGGCATTTATTAGACTCAGGTGCGATTTACCGTTCCTTGGCTTTACAGACTATGAAAGACGATGTAGATGTCAGTGATGAGTCTAGGTTGATTGAGCTGGCCAGCCATTTAGATTTAAAGTTTGTTGTTGATGATCATGGGTCGGTACAAATTATATTGAATGGAGAATTGGTTAATGATCAGTTACGCCAAGAATCATGTGGCGAAGTTGCATCAAAAGTAGCACCTATAGCCGCAGTGAGGCAAGCTTTAATGCAACGCCAAAAAGCATTTCAGCAGGCACCTGGATTGGTTGCTGATGGAAGGGATATGGGTACTGTGGTGTTTAAATCAGCACCATTAAAAGTGTTTTTAACAGCAAATGCGCAAGAACGGGCCAAAAGGCGCCATAAACAATTGCAAGGGAAGGGGGTTGATGTTAAAATCCGCGCGCTTTTGACGGACATAGAGGCTCGTGATTTGCGAGACTCAACCCGCAAAGTGGCACCATTGGTGCCAGCTGAGGATGCTTTTGTGATTGATACCAGTGACTTAAGTATTCAAGAAGTTTTGTATCAAGTGATGCAATTGGTTGAGCAAAACTTAGTGATTGATTCAGGAAAATAGTTTTCTGGATTGTATATTTTAACGAGTATCAGGCAAGCTGATACAGATGACTTAGATAAAACATTCCTGATGTTTTATCGGAAAACAAACAATGAGTGATAATTTTGAAACAATGCTCGAATCTGAGCTATCCAGTAAAAGCATCATCCCAGGTACCATCGTAAAAGGCACTGTTGTCGATATTGAAAAAGGCAATGTTGTAGTCGATGCAGGCTTGAAATCTGAAGGTGTGATTGACTTAGAAGAATTCGGTGATGAAGTTGCAATCGGTGACGTGGTAGAAGTCGCACTGGAAAAATATGAAAATGGTTTCGGCGAAACTGTCTTGTCCCGAGAAAAAGCCAAGCGCATGCTGGTTTGGGATCAATTACAAATCGCTATGGATACAGATCAAATAGTTATTGGTCAAATCACCTCCAAAGTTCGCGGTGGATTTACCGTTGAATTGAAAGACATCAGGGCATTCCTGCCTGGTTCTTTGGTTGATGTTAGGCCAGTACGTGATCCCGGTTACTTGGAAGGTAAAGACTTAGAATTTAAAGTAATTAAATTAGACCAAAAGCGTAACAATGTTGTGGTTTCACGACGCGCAGTGGTTGAATCTGATTACTCTGAAGATCGTGATAAGTTACTTGATTCATTGGAAGATGGAGTGATCGTTAAAGGTATAGTTAAGAATTTGACAGATTACGGTGCTTTCTTGGACTTAGGTGGTATTGATGGCTTGCTGCACATCACTGACATGTCTTGGAAACGAGTGAACCACCCATCAGAAGTGGTTGAGATTGGTCAAGAACTAGAAGTTCGTGTTTTGAAATTTGATAAAGAACAACAACGTGTATCTCTGGGTCTGAAACAATTGGGTGAAGATCCATGGAAAGATTTGTCGCGCCGTCATCCTGTCGGATCACGTCATTTCGGTAATGTCACCAATATCACTGATTACGGTTGTTTCGTTGAGATAGAAGACGGCATAGAAGGTTTGGTGCACGTTTCTGAAATCGACTGGACTAACAAAAATATCAATCCAGCTAAAGTGGTTCAACCTGGAGATGAGGTTGAAGTTTGTATCTTAGAGATCGAAGAAAATAAACGTCGTATTTCTTTAGGTATGAAGCAATGTAAGCCTAATCCTTGGGTTATCTTCTCAGAAAATGCTCAAAAAGGTGATGTGATTGAAGGAAAAATTAAATCAATCACTGATTTTGGTATCTTTATTGGCCTGGAAGGTGGTATTGATGGTTTGGTTCACTTATCTGATATATCTTGGAATGAAGCGGGCGAAACTGCCATTCGAAACTTCAAGAAAGGTGATCTAGTGAAGGCCACTGTCTTGATTATTGATGCAGAAAGAGAACGTGTTTCCCTGGGCATTAAACAGCTGGCACAAGATCCTTTTGGTTCTTTTGTTGCGAATAATCCTAAAGGCTCATTGGTCACAGGTAAAGTGATCGAGGTTGATGAAAAAGAAGCCATTGTTGAACTTGAAGAAGGTGTTAATGGTGTCATTAAGGCATTTGATGTGGCCAAAGAACGTACTGATGATGTCAGTGCTGTACTTTCTGTTGGTGACGAAGTTGAAGCTAAGTTCGTTTCAATGGATCGTCGTAAGAAAATGATGGTCTTGTCAATCAAAGCCAAAGAGTCAGATGAATTGAATGACGTATTGAACGAATACAAAAAAGGTTCATCAGGTACAACCAGCTTGGGTGATTTGCTGAAAGAGAAAATGGATGATTAAACCGTAATCTCTTGAGATCTACGAAAAGGAATCGAAAGGTATTTCGGTTCCTTTTTTTGTTTTTATGAAATAATTATCTTTTCATTTTCAATAGTTTAGTTATAATTGTACGCAATGAAAGATTCAATAACACGTTCCGAACTCATCAATTTACTGGCTGCGCAATTTGAAGGCAGTGAATTATCTAAATCAGATATCAGCTTATCTGTCAGAGAAATCATCAATCACATGAGTTCGACCATCGCCAACGGTGATCGAATAGAAATTCGTGGTTTTGGCAGCTTTACTTTACGACAACGAAATCCTCGTATGGGGCGTAATCCCAAAACAGGTGAACCAGTTCCTCTAGGCGCTAAATTTGCACCACACTTCAAACCCGGTAAGGACCTTAAAGAGCAAGTAAAGGATAAAGTAGGAACTTGATTCTTACCCAACTTCAATTATCGACAGCATCAAACTGAATGGTTTGATCAATAGCATATTTTAATTGTTGTAAATCAATCTGGTTTTGTTGATTATTCTTGATTTGGGTTTTAATTTTTTTGATGTGATTGATTAATAAACTTGCCGCACAAATTCTGGCAGAGCCTAATAATTTGTGAAGTATATTGTCCAAGTCTGACCAATTTTGATTGTTGAATA
>CALDFB010000285.1 GCA_937942365.1 uncultured Marinicella sp.
GGGTATACATGAACCCAGAAAAGAAAATCAGTAAAGATCAGAATGCTTTTGTGATCGCTCATTGTCTGTTACACCTGGCTTTTAACCATTTTAATCATAAAAAGCTCAACAATGATTTATGGGGAATATGTTGTGATTTAATCGCCTATAAATTTTTGGTTGACATGAAATTTGGTCAACCGTTAAAAGCTATTGGTTTTTTACTTGATGGCTTACCCAGCAGCCATGAAGATAAATTGTATGATTACCTTAATAACAAAGACTTTCATCCTGACTTGGCCCATATGGGTACTGGAAATTATGGTCAATCTGGCATGGTTAAGAGCACAACAAAGCATCATTATTACCCTCCGAAACCAAAATGGGAACGCCTTTTCAGCCAAGGGTTACAAGCAGCAGTTACCAGTGCGGTTAATGTGGCTGGTGGTAGTGCTTCGGATTTAAGAACCAGTCATGTGCTTAAAACTGCGGCAGAGCACGCTCGAAATTGGTTTATGAACCATTATCCATTACTCGGCTCATTGGCAAACAGCATACGCATCATTGAAAATAAAGACATTTGTGACCAGTACGATATAAAGGTCGCTGCGATTGATATTGCACTCAAAGAAATGTACATCAATCCTGTTGCTGGCTTAAATAACAGTGAGATTCGATTCGTAATTGCACATGAACTGCTACATGCAGGATTACAACATGATATTCGAAGACAAGGCAGAGATCCATTTTATTGGAACGTTGCATGTGACTATGTGATTAATGCTTGGTTAAATGAAATGAATGTGGGTAGCATGCCAGCCTATGCCTTGCATGACCCATCACTGAATGGCATGTCTGCTGAAAGTGTGTACAACACCATCGTGACTGATTTGCGTCGTTTACGAAAATTAGCCACCTTAGCTGGTCAAGGTCAATGTGATATCATCTCGCCCAAAGACATTAAATGGCATGAGACTGAACTTGGTAGAGACTTGGATGATTTCTATCGAGATTGTTTATCACAAGGTTTAGAGTACCATGTTCAACAAAACAGGGGATACTTACCTCAAGGGTTAGTAGAAGCCATTAATGCACTGGCACAGCCCCCAATTCGATGGGACGTTGAGCTGGCCAAATGGTTTGATGGTCAGTTTGCACCCTTGGAAAAACGACGCTCCTATGCTCGCATGAGCAGAAGACAGGCCAGTACCCCAAATATTCCAATGCCAAGATACATAGCCAACGAGCTGGCAGAACAAAACCGTACTTATGGTGTTGTTCTTGATACATCGGGGTCGATGGACAGAAACATATTAGCCAAAGCATTAGGCGCCATTGTAAGCTATAGCTTATCTCGTGATGTTTCTAGAATCAGGCTGGTTTTTTGTGATGCAACTACCTATGACCAAGGCTATGTTCGACCTGAAGATTTAGCTGAAACTGTGCAGGTTAAAGGAAGAGGAGGGACAGTGCTGCAACCTGCAATTACCTTACTTGAACAAGATGAAGACTTTCCTAAACTGGGGCCTATCCTGATCATAACTGATGGTGGTTGCGACAAGTTAACCATTCAACGGGAACATGCATACCTGATGCCAGCAGGACAGAACCTCCCATTCGTTACTAAAGGGCCTATATTTAGAGTGAGTTAATATAATGGAATTTCACTCAAGAATAAAAATCATAAATTTTGAGGTTAGTAAAACACAGTGAATAGAGAATACAAGATTTCACCGGCATATCTGAAAAAAACAAGAAATAATAAAATTTATGGCACAATATTATTCAGCTTAATACTGCTTTATTTTGCTGCATTTGTAATGATTGATTATTGGTACATATCTATACCAATAACTGGATTGGTTATCATTCCTATCTTAACAATTTATGGCTGGAGGGCTAATAAAAAAGTAATGAGTCATGCCATTCAATGTAAATTAGAAATACTTGAATCTACGATAATTTTTCATTATCCAAGTGGAAAAACAGAAGTTGATTGTCAAAATCCGCAAAGACTTGATGTTAATATGAAAAGTGATGAAATTGAATCTCTGTTGTTAACGATGAATGCCGACAATAAAGTATTGATTTCTGGGTATGAAAAAATTGATGAAATTAAACAGTATTTTATTCAAAAGATAGGAGAATTGAATGTCAAACATCATCGTTGGTTGCACAAAATAACTTGATATGGCTAGTCACTTCCAAAAAATAGTAGAAAAGCAAATAAGACTGTTGGCCCAAATTAATGTCTTCTGAAATGGCCACTCTCAACGAAATTAATAGGATATTTCACATGTATAAAAACACAAAAGTTTTCAGTCTGATGCTCTTTTTTATGGCATTGGGTGCATGTTCCTTTCAAAATATTTTAGATTCTCACCTCAGTGACAATGACCTCAAAGTGCAGGATAATATTTACAATGCACTGAAAATCAAAGATTTTGATTTCATCAGGGGGCTTGCTAGTGAACAAATCATTAATGATGATTTTTATGATAATTTAAATATGCTGGCAGACTTATTGCCTCATGAAAGTCATACAGATAAAAACATTGTGGGCTTGTTGGTGAATGAAATGGGTATGCGCAAACAGATAAATATAACTGCCCAATATACCTATGAAAACCAATACATCCTGACCCTGATTTCTATGACCAAAACAGGTGATAACTATACTTTAATGGGGATCAAAGTCGAACCCATGGAACATTCATTAGAGCACCTCAATCAATTTACTTTTAGTAATAAAGGAATCATGCATTATGCGGTTTTCTTCTGTTTGATTCTGTTTCCATTATTTACTATTTGGACATTCATTAAATGCTGGAAAATGAAAACCATTAAAAGACGTAAGCTGTGGTTGCTTTTTATACTTATAGGTGTGGGTACCTTACAACTGAATTGGGCAACCGGGCAAGCTTTCATTCAGATGTTATCTATTCAATTACTTTCGTCTTCTTTTTTTATAGCAGGACCATACTCACCTTGGATCTTTGGAATATCATTTCCATTTGGTGCTATCATGTTTTGGATGTTTAAAGATCAACTGGCATTGAAAGAAGCAGAACAAAATGATCAGCCCATTTCTAATCACAAGCCTAAAATCCACACCGAAGAAGAGTTAGCTAGCTTCGAAAAAACTTGGAAAATCAAACTACCTGCGGCATACAGAGATTACTTATTAAAAGTTGGAGGAAGTTGTATACCACCAAGCAAAATTGATTTATTAGAAGACTGGGAATATAACCCAGATAAACTTCCTCTAGATCATTTGTCATCCGACTTTCCACATTCTGAAGCATGGAATGACAAATCACTATTCGAAGATGCAAAAGGTTATGCCTCTGCTTACTATGACAGCATTCATAGAACCGGTTCAATCCCTATTAAGAGTACTGGTTGTGAAGGGCACGATATATTAGTTGTCACAGGACCGGAGCGTGGCAATGTTTGGCATGATGATCGTGCATGTAACGGTGAGGGAATATATCCTCTTAAAGATAAAGACGGTAATAGAATTAGCATTGAAACCTATTTGAAATAATGGCAAGTCATTTCCAAAAATTAGTAGAAAAGCAGCTCATTACTGATGCACCTTCATTTCTCAAGAACACCACTCAGTATGAAGTGATCATGGGTTCTATGGCTTATGGCGTGAGCAATGACAGTTCTGATATGGATGTTTATGGTTTTGCCATTCCACCGAAACATGAAGTGTTTCCACACTTCAGGGGTGAGATACCAGATTTTGACCCTTTTGAAGTTAAATTCAAACAGTATCAAAAGCATCATATTGTCGATCAACAAGCCATGGGAGGAAGAGGGCGAACCTATGACATCACCATATACTCAATAGCCAGGTATTTCAGGTTGCTCGCTGATAACAATCCCAACATAATCGATTCGCTGTTTGTTCCAAGAAACTGTATTCTGCATTCAACTCCAATAGCAGATATGATTCGCGAACAACGAAAGCTGTTTTTACACAAAGGCTGTTGGGCTAAATTCAAAGGCTATGCCTATGGTCAGATTCATAAGATCAGAACCAAATCACCGATTGGTAAACGCAAGGAAGTTGTTGATGAACATGGCTATGACATTAAGTTTGCTTATCATGTGGTGAGGCTATTGGGCGAAGTTGAACAGTTGATGCTAGAACATGACCTTGAATTAACCAGGAATGCCGAACAACTCAAAGCCATCAGGCGCGGGGAGTGGAGTATTGAACAATTGGAATCTTACTTCACCAATAAGGAACGTGAGCTAGAGAAGGTGTACCTCAATTGCGGTTTGCCTGATAAGCCTGATGAAACCGCCGTGCGAGAATTGTTGATGAAATGCCTGGAACAACAATATGGTTCATTGGAAGGTGTGGTGGTTAAACAAAATCAAGCATCTGTAGCATTAAGTAAAATAAAAAAGATCATTGATGATTTGGAATAAACAAAATAATGAACATCGAAGAAAAAGTAAAAGCGCATTTAAAGGAAATTGAACAACAACATGAAGTGACCATCATCCATGCCATTGAGAGTGGCAGCAGGAGTTGGGGCTTTCCATCACCAAACAGCGATTATGATGTGCGTTTCATTTATGTTCATAAGAAAGATTGGTACTTACAAGTCTTCCCCGAAAGGGATGTGATTGAAGTCCCTATAAGTGATGAATTAGATATCGCCGGCTGGGACCTGAAGAAAGCCATGTATCTAGCCGCCAAAGGCAATGTGGTTGTCCATGAGTGGCTCAATACGCCCATTGTGTACCAATCACACCCATTGCTATACCCAGAGCTGAAATCAATCATAGATCAGAGTTTCAATCCACAATCTGCCTATCACCATTATCGTTCAATGGCCAAACGTGCCTGGCTAGATATTCAAGAACAAAAAGAAGTGAAGCTCAAACGATTCTTCTACTTCATTCGAGCGCTGCTAAGTGCCAAGTGGATCATTCAAAACAACAGCATGCCATCTGTAGAATTTGGATACTTATTGGCCAACACGGGTTTTAATAGTGAACATGTAGACAATATACAAAAGTTGATTAAGCTAAAATCAACTATGATGGAATCAGAACGAATGGTTATTGATGAAAGCTTGATGGGGTATGTAGGGAATTTGTTTGAAGAGTTATCAAATGAATTCCCCAGCTCGCCAAAATTACCAACCATTAACTGGAATGATTCATTAGCAAAACTTCTGGGAATGCGTAGTTAACATGTCTTTCAGAAATGATAAAAAAGCTGTATCAGAATGGGCAAATTGGAAAAAGCTAAATTTTCAAAAGCTGACTGAAATTGGAATCCCTGCTGTTATTTTTGATAAAGAAATTAGGTGGCTTAATTTTATTGAGGAAGCCTATGACTTTGAAATAGAGTGGGGGCCTTCCTTCCTATCCATTGAGGTACTACCAGCATTGATTACATTTTTAGAAAATGAGTATGAAAAGGGTGATGCCAATGTTTTGGTGAATGAGCTTAAAAACGTATTGGAGAATTGAATAATGAGAAGTTTGATAATATTATTAATTTTGAGCTTTACAGCAAAAGCAAGTGATCCTATTGTTGTGTTGGCTGAAATGAAAAAGCAGTCATTTGCTGGCCAACTAAATTGTCCTGAAGGGAAAATTTGTATGGACGTGTGGATACGATATCACTTGAAAATTAAGAAAGTATTGTCTGATACTGAATTACCCAAAAAGATTAAAGCCATCAGAATTCAACACTCTAAATATGTAAACCTCACAAAAGAGCCAATATTATTTGTTCTTAAGGAGATTGAAGAATCAAATATCAGAGAGTACAGAGGGGCTGATTTTTTGATTAACGAAATGGACGCTCCAGAAACAATCTATTGCTTTGATAATGATCTTGAAAACTATGGATTGAATCAAGAAATATTAGACTACTCAAGACCAGATAAATGTTTAAGTGAAAAAGTGATTGATTATGATAAAGATATTATTGATTAAACATCAATATCTACTATTGTATTAACTAGGAAAGGAATATGAAATTTCACTTCACATACACATTAGATGGCCATGGTTGGGCCGATTCAACTTGGTATTGAGGTGCCTGTCCTGGATTATCGCTATTTTACTGTTGTTAACACCACAAACTGACAACATCAAGTGAAAAACAAAACAACATGAAAAAGCACGACATCACATGTGAAATTAAGTTTGTTTATAAATTTAAAAATTGGCTGTATTTATAAAGCATCTTTTGGTCAGTAATTTGATAGAACCACATTTCCCAATACTTAGAACTGTATTTTGATTTATTTTGGGTGCAAGAAGGTGTATTTACTTGTTTAGTACTCAAATGGCACCATATCAATTTAATGGTGATGTATTCACTGCCACTGGATGCATTAAATGCAACAACTAAAATCCACTATTTTCCGTTCACATAGCAAAGTGAGTGTTCCAACCTTCAAAAACTTGATTTTTAAGCCCATTAATATCGAAAGAACCATGATCAATCCTGCCAATTTTTATGACAAGCCTGATGCTGTTTTACATGATTCAAACCTATCAACTCAACAACAAAAAGCAGTACTTAAAAACTGGGAGTTTGATGCCAGAGAACTTGATGTTGCAGACCATGAGAATATGAATGGCGGTCCACCAGGTTTGTTGTCAGAAGTACTGAAAGCAATTGATGAATTGGAAAACAAATAATATCCAAAACATATAAATAAGTGTTCATTATCAACTTCTAAGTCTGAAAATATAAATTTTCGAAAGAATGTACCCTATACCGCATCTAACGACATTGGTTAAACAGTTACTTTTGAGCAATATACCTTTCAACTATCCCAGTGTTGATCTGCCATAAATATCTGCTGAAAATACTTAAGGGTACCGTTTATTACGGTTTTGAGTCGATAATAACAATCAAACCGTAACTTTTTGAACGAATACGTCCGCAGCTCCATATTGCCACAATTCCAAACTTGATGAATCAGAGTTTAAAATACTAGAATTCATAAAATTTTAGAAATTGGAAAACTACCTATGAGCGTGTCAAACCACTTTTTTCATGTTTGACTCGTTTGTTAATGAATTAGCATATTTACCATGACTGTTTGCTCTGTCGATACAATCTTCAAACATCATAGATATGACCTCATCATAATTGATATTATTTGCGATTTCGAAGGCCATAGGAAAATAACTAGATTCTAGAGTCATTCCGGGAACCATATTAGCTTCCATAAAATAGCATTCTCCTTCGTCATCCATTTTTATATCAATGCGCCCAAATTCACTTATGCCCAAATGTTTAAATGCATCAATAGCCAAACTAGTTACATTATCGAGATCGATTTCATTGATGGCTTTGAGATATTCAATATCAGCCTTTTTAACTTCAGCACTTAAAATCCTTAAACCATCTCCTGAAATTGGTGGCTCGATTTCAATGGCAGAAGCCATTAAATCACCATTACTTTTTCTGATGATAGCCACTGTATATTCTTTACCACTTAAATACTGTTCCACCAGCGCTGCTGACTTGTAAGTTTTGAAGAGTGACGTGACTTTCTTTTCATAATCAACAAAGCTGTTTACTAATGAAGTGTCATCTATGCCATTGCCATTGGCTGCATCAGTCGGTTTGACGAAGAGAGGGAATTTGAGTGGTAATTCATTTTCACTTTTGTACTGACCTGGCGTCGCGGTAAAATAATTTGCAGTTTTAACTCCCAGTTTACGCAGATGATTCTTTGCTGACACCTTATCTGAATCAAACTTCAGTGTTTCTCTGTCTGACCCAGAATACACAATGTGATTATTGCTAAAATATTCAGAAAACCAAACATCACCCTTACCTTTTACAGGCATGTATTTGGCTGCTAATATCACCAGGTCAGGTTGCCTTAATACTACTTCATTAAGATCTATATGAGTCGAGCACCTGGTTAGTCTTGTGTGGTGACAATCGTCTAGGGCATTCATTACGCTCAAACAAGACGGAATTGATCCAAAGCCTGTTTCTTTCAATTCATCGTTTTTTGTTGTGATGATTTCAATATTCATTGTTACACCTGGGTTACTTTCATTTAAAGAGTGTTCTCTTGACTTAACAGCACGAATACATTGAAACTGAATTAATAATATTAGATCTCAAGAAATAAATTGATTTGCTTTTATCTTATTTACTTTTACTTTTTTCAGGGTTCTCTTGAGTTAAAGTTGCATAATTAACCGCTTGCTCTAAATTGTCATATTTAAAGTTTTTATAGGTATAAACAAATTTAACCTCACAAGTTATTCCGTATCTCTTCATAACAAGTTTTTTCTCATTGGTTGTACTCATGGTAAATTCTCCTGGATTAAATGAGTTAAATTATTTAGGTTTTTAGCTCGATGAACTTGATCTAAATGGTCATGAGGGTATTCTTTTTTTCGCTTTTGAAAAGCTAAGATAGACAGGTTAGTTATAACCCCACCATCTACATTGATGGCTCGCCGAATCGTTTCGCTACTTTGCCAGTTTTGATAGCCAGCAAGTACAGTTGGTAAATGAACAATCAGCGCAGCAGAAATAGAACGTGTTGCACTTTCCCACAGATAACTGGGGGTATGGTCTACAGCATAGTAATCTACACTGTCGTGTTTTATTATTGGACATTTAAAAGAGGTGGGTTTTGCGAAATAGAAACCCATGCCTTCATCACAACTGACATCAATGATGAGACTGTTTGGTTTGAGGTAAGATTTTTCAGACTCTAGTACAAAATCAGTTGGGGTGTTCGTGTTTTGGAAGGTTCCATTTACTAAAATGTCAGCTTCCCCAATCAGTTCTGTTAGTGGACGTTCTGTGCCATCATGTTCAACAACCATCATACGAGCTTCATTTTTATGGCCATTACGAATTTTCACATAATGACAATCCAATACTTCTTCCCGAACTTCATGATCTGGACGCTGAATACAGATGGTTATGTCTCTAAAGCCATGAGCCTTAAGCGCATAAATGGCACCTCGACTGACTGCTCCAAAACTAAAGATAATGGTTTTTCTTTGGTTGCCATAGTGGCCATCAATTCCTTTCAATTGTAAGGCATGTAATACTGCGCAATAACCTGCCATTTCGTTGTTTTTATAGAAAGTATGACGCCCAATTTGCCCAGTTGGGGACCAAACAAACATATCTTCAAATGCAATCAATGTTAATTTTCGATCAATGGCAGCCTGGGTTATGTCATGTTGTTGAACACAGTGTGCATATCCCCACAGGACACCACCTTCACGAAGATCCTGTAAATCAGCTATAACAGGTTTGGCAATGATTACATTGCCAATATCAGCTAAAATCTCTTCCCTCGATGCAACCCCTCCAGTTTCGGCTGCGATGCTTGCATCAGAGACTCCAAAGGGTAAACCATATCCATTTTCAAAGACCAATTGACGCCGCAAAATTAGTGGTATCCGTGAAAAATGATCCGGGTGGATTGGGTAGCGTCGTTCATCAGTTTTTTTTGATGTACCAATAACACCCATTGTTAATTCACTCAAATTATCCCCATTACAATATGAATTGATTATTTCTTTGTTTTTGTTGGCATTCATTGCTTATTAATGCCGTTGAGAAATTTGAATAAATCACTGTCAGTGGATAGGACAAGTGTTGAGTTATTTGAAATAATCATCGGGTAGGCCTGCATGGTTCTGGTAAATTCATAAAGATCAATGGATTGCTGGTTTTTGTTGTAAGCTCCTGCATAAATTTCAGTGGCCTTGGCATCGGCAAGACCGCGAATTTCCTCCACTTCTTTATAAGCTTCAGATTGAATCTTGTTCAAATCTCTGACTCGATTCCCTCGTATTCTTGCTGCTTCACCATTGCCTTCAGATAAAAAGCGTTCTGCAATTTGGCGGCGTTCACTGATCATCCTGTCATAAATTTTTGGCCTAACACTTTCATTGTAATTAATGCGTTTAAAGCGTATATCTAGCAATTCGATCCCAAAAACCTGTACTTTCTCAGCTGCTGCTGCAAATATTTCTTCTTCAACCAATTGGCGACCCTTTTGGATGGGTACCAAGTTTCCCATATCTGATTCACGCACTGCGCCTTCTAACAAGGCATCACGCATGGGCTCTCGATCTTTGGTGGTCCTAATAATTTCAATCAGTTCATGCTTGGCCACAGCATTGCGAGTCTCACTGCCTAAAATGTCATCCAACCTCGATTGTGCGCTGCGTTCATCTCTGAGTCTGAGGAAGTATTGCAACGGGTCCGTAATTCGCCAGCGCGCAAATAAATCCACCGATATGTATAATTTATCTTTGGTGGGCATATCAGATGGCGCTCCATCCCATTCTAAGATCCTTTTGTCGATGGCGTTAACTTCTTGTATAAAAGGTATTTTTATATGCAATCCAGCATCTTTAACAGGTGTACCTACAGGTTTTCCAAATTGTGTAATGATGACTTGTTCTACTTCATCAACGGTATACAGTGCTTGTTTTGCAGAAATCAATAATGAGATTGAAATCACTATGTAGACTATGAATTTCATTTCTGTGCTCCTTGATTTGTTATTAATGTTTTAGAATCAAGATTTAGCAGTGGTAATACATTGTTGGTCGAGATATCAATGATCACTTTTGACTTGATGTTAGGTAACACTTGTTCCATGGTTTCAATATAGATTCTTCGGCTGGTCACATCTGGTGCTTTGATGTACTCTGTTAATAAGGCATTGAATCGTGCCACGTCACCTTGGGCCTCATTGATGCGTTTCAACCGGTAGCCATCAGCTTCCCTGATGCGCTGATCTTTTTCTCCCATAGCCAGTGGTATTACTTTGTTGTAATCTCGCCTGGCTTCGTTAATCAGCTTTTCCTTCTCTTGTTGTGCTTGATTGACTTCATTGAAAGATTCCTGAACAGGCTTAGGCGGATTGATATTCTTTAACTGGACTTGGTCAATACTGATACCCATTGCGTATTTCGTTGACAGTGTTTGCATTTTGACCAAGGCTTCAGATTCAATTTCTTGCCGACCAATGGTGATGACTTCATCAACAGTACGATCACCAACCACTTCACGCATGACTGATTCTGAAACATAACGCAATGTTTCACTTGGATTTCGAACTTCAAACAAGAATTTAGATGGATCGGAAATTCGATATTGAACAACCCATTCAACCAGAGCTGCATTGAGATCACCTGTTACCATTTGTGTTTCTTGATGGCCGTTGTTTCCTCGTGAACTTTGATATGGATCAGTTGCACCAGGTGTTTTGAATCCAAACTCCTGTTTTAATTGCCGTTTATCAGGAACTATCAAGGCGGTGTCGATACCTAGGGGTAATTTCAAGTGAAGTCCAGGAGGCACCTCTTTTAAATATTTGCCGAATCTTTGGACAACTGCTACCGAATCACTGGGAATGGTATAAATTGAAGTCCAAGCTGCTAAACCAACTAAAATGAATAGAATGATAAGTACAAAACCTTTCGCGCCCCCATTTGGAGGTGGTGACCCGAAAAGTGACACCCATATTTTTTTTAATTCATTTAAACCAGATGAAGAGTGATTCTTAGGATCCCACGAACCATGTGGGGGTTGAGTGTTACTCATTATGCTGCAGCATGATAGATGCGTCCGGTAGATGGCAAAAGATTTTTGCCAGACTTACTATATTGGGGCATTAATATTTAAAGCAACAAATTAAACCCTCACCATGCATAATGTGTGGCTTAAATTCAGAAGGTTAGTAATTATTTTCTTATTATCACCAGTGCTTTTAAACTTAAATCTATTTGAACTTAGCAACATTGGCTGTTACTTCTTCATTGAAAATTGTTACTAACAAAAAGAAGACCTTAAGTATTTAAATTTGGTAAATAAATTATCTATCAATCGGCCAAGTTAGAAAGTACGTTCCTTTTAAGCCCGGTAAGCTCAACTGCCACAAGATACTGTTTTATAGAACGCAAGTTATTCCAAACCGTATTTTTACACGAATACTCCCGCAGAGTTACACGGAATAAAGGCTATTAAATTCTATCGAATTTTATGCTTGATACTCAAACACTTAAATGAATTGGTATAATTTTTCAGGGGATACTGTCAAATTTATGATTTTAATAAAGAAAGTTGCCTAATAATTCTAAATATATTGTCTATTTTAAGGCTCTAACAATAATGTTGGCATTGCATATATACCCCCTTTAATCAAATAATATGTTATATATATCAGCAGGTTAAGCCATTGAATGTAATTTTTCGAGGGAATGTGCGCAAAACCCCTTTTATCTATGGAAAACATTGAGTTAGGCGAATTTTTTAAAAAGACACTTTGTACCTGAGTGGTTTTATGATGAAATATCCGGGCTAGATGGCGAAAGAAAAAATAGAGAAAATTGAGGAAGAAATCGCAGGTAATAGCTAGCTATTGATTAGATTTTTAACGAAAAATTGATCAATTTAATCATTTTTTACTCGTCACTATAGTTATGTTGGGGTCTCATTGTATGAGTGACTGTGTTTCGTACAATAAATCACACACATAGAGAAACCACTTTATAAATTCAGATTCATCCCCAGATATTCGTTTGTTGACAC
>CALDFB010000286.1 GCA_937942365.1 uncultured Marinicella sp.
CTTTGGGCCAGTTGGCACGTTAATATACATGGGTTTAAAAGCTGGTTTGCTGGAGACACAGGCTACAGTGAAGAGAAATTCAAAGCCATTGGTAAACAACTGGGCCCACATCACTTGTCATTGATTCCTATTGGTGCATATGGGCCTCGTTACTTTATGTTGCCCCAGCATGTTGACCCTCAACAAGCCATACAAATTCATAGAGATGTTGGTGCTGAATCCTCAATCGGCATTCATTGGGGGACGTTTGCTTTAACCAATGAACCTTTGCTCGAACCGGCGATATTGTTGAACGATTTGTTACAGACAGAGCCCATCCAAGGTGCATTTACAACGATTAAAATAGGGGAAACGCGGTCAGTTGAATTTGATTAAAACTTAGACTCCATGGGCAATTTTAGGGGTTATCATTTTGCAGCATTTGATCATATTTTTTATTAGATTTTGACAAGTCCTCATCACTTGGTAATGGCTGCCCCGTATAGGCATGGAGAAACGCTTCGCAAAGCAACTCACTGTTGGTGGCATGTTTCAAATTAGCAATTTGTCTTCTCGTTCTTTCATCGGTCAGAATTTTTAGTACATCAAAAGGTATTGATACGGTAATTTTCTTTACTTTCTCGCTTTTTTTTCCGTGAGGAACGTAAGGGTTAATGTATTTGCCATTCCAAGCCATATAAACGTCTATATTATTAAAGGATATATTTTAGCATGTTATGTGGTTAAATCAATTTTCACTTCTTCTTGTATGACAGGAAAAAACCTTCTAAATCACTGTTCTCTGTATAAGGATTAACCGATACCAGTTCAAAACCTTCTGCAGCAAATTCATTGTGATATCGGGTCATCTTTTTAGCCGCCAAATTTTTTCTGGTTAGTTTATTGACATCCATGAAAATAGTGACAGCTTTTAACCCTTTTTCATTGGCTTCTTTGGCTGATGTTTTGGCACAAATTGATAGAGATATGGTCATGGTCAATGCGATTAAAATAGATTTAAAGTATGGCATTTTTGGCTCCTTGTTTAATTATTAATTTTCTCATTGTATTTACATTGTAGGGTTTAATACAATGGTTCGTTTTAATTATTTGGAACACAGATGAGTACTGTTTTAACAGGGATTACCACCACTGGGTCACCACATTTGGGTAACTATGTAGGAGCCATCAAACCCGCCATTCAAAGGTCAAAAGACAGTGGCATGAAAAGCTATTTCTTTTTGGCTGATCACCATGCATTAATAAAATGTTGGGAGCCTGAGAGAATCGCACAATCTACCAAAGAGATTGCCGCAACTTGGCTGGCACTGGGCTTGGATACAGATCAAGCTTATTTTTACCGCCAATCTGATATTCCTGAAATTCCTGAGTTGACTTGGTTGCTCACATGCATGACAGCTAAAGGTTTGATGAATCGTTCTCATGCATACAAAGCTCAAGTTGATGAAAATTCTAAAACAGGAGAAGACGATCCAGATAAGGGTGTCACTATGGGCTTATTCAGTTACCCTGTCTTGATGTCAGCAGACATCCTGATGTTCAATGCTTCTGAAGTTCCAGTGGGTAAAGATCAAACGCAACACTTGGAAATGGCACGAGACATAGGAGCTCGCTTTAATCATCATTTTGGTGAACATTTCGTGATGCCCAAAACCATTGTTGATGATAACGTAGCTGTTTTGCCTGGTTTAGATGGAAGAAAAATGAGTAAGTCATACAACAACACCATACCTTTATGGTTGCCAGAAAAGAAGCTCAGGAAACACATCATGAAGATCAAAACGAACTCCTTAGAACCTGGTGAACCCAAAGATCCGAATGATTCTTTTGTTTTTGATATCTTCAAAGCCTTCGCAAATGAACAGCAAATTAACGAAATGAAAAGTGAATTTGTGAACGGTATCGCATGGGGTACAGCGAAACAACAGCTTTTTGAGATGATCAACACAGAATTGCAAGTTGCCCGTGAAAAATATGAAGAATTGATGAATAACCCCGATATAATTGAAGCTGAGTTACAAAAGGGTGCGGCCAGAGCCAGAGAGTATGCAACGCCATTTTTGGCAAAATTAAAAGCTGCTGTTGGGATCAGGTCGATTAGTTAGAGATGATTGAAATATCTCGAAAACAATCACATTTGATGTATCAATGTGTTGATTAAACAGAGGTTAGTTATGGTAGATTTTAAATTAGGTCAAGTATTATCGACGCTATGGAAAACCAAAGAATTTGTGTTATTCAGGTTTTTGATATATATGGGAATTACTTTGGCATATATCATTGGTACCGGTGGCGGTGGCGGCATAGGTTACATGCTTGGAAGTGTAGGGGATGGTAAAGAAACAGGTCTTTTTTATGGCATGGTTGGTGGTTTTACTCTGGTCAGTGGCGTACTGTATTATGTGAGAGAATACCTGTTGTATTTAGTCAAAGCAGGGCACATTGCAGTGATTGTTAAGCACTTGGATGGAGAAGCCATGCCTGAAGGCAAAGGTCAAGTCAAGTATGCCCAAGAAGTGGTGAAGGAACGATTTAAGGAATCTTCGGTATTATTTGGTGTTGATCAACTGATTAAAGGTGTGCTGAAGACTTTCAACAGAATTTTCTCAGGGGTGATGTCATTTTTACCCATCATACCTCCCCCCATAGTGAAATTTGTTAATGGCGTGGTTAACATGTCACTGACTTATGTGGACGAGGTTATTCTGGCTTACTACATCCGAAATAATTCGCAAAATCCTTGGGAAGATTCGCGTAAAGCATTGGTTTTATATGCTCAAAACTACAAAACATTTTTAAAGAATGCATTGTTCTTAACGATCATTACATGGGTTTTGTCATTATTGTTTTTGATCATTGTATTTGCCCCTTTGGCAGCAGGGCTGAGCTTGGTTGGTTACAGCGGTAATGCTTGGGTACTTATCCTCGCTATTGTGACAGCTTGGGGGATTAAAGCTGCTTTGATA
>CALDFB010000287.1 GCA_937942365.1 uncultured Marinicella sp.
TTGAAGGATATCGCAACTTTTGTAATGAAATTTTCAATGCATCTCGTTTTGTCTTCATGAATACCGAAGACTTTAAATCCACAACCATCAACTTTGAGAATGCTTCAGTTGTTGAACAGTGGATTGTGTCCAGATTACAAAATTGCATCATCGAATACCGCAAACATATGGATAAGTATCGATTGGACTTGGCCAGTCAGGCCATTTATGATTTTTTCTGGAACGAATACTGTGATTGGTTTTTAGAACTTGCTAAACCACTGCTCAAAACGAAACAAAAACCCCAAGTACAAAACACACTTTTGTATGTATTGGATCAAGCACTGAGGTTATTACACCCAATCATGCCTTATGTCACCGAAGAAATCTGGCAAGAGGTTAAAACCAAATTGGCTCTCAAACCTGAATCAATCATGATCAGTGAACTGCCAGAAGCCAATGCTTCTTTGACCCATAAAAGTGCAGAAGAAGAAATTGCTTGGATCAAGGAATTTACGTTGGCTGTGCGACAAATTCGCGGTGAGATGAACATCCCACCATCGAAAAAATTATCAGTTATGCTGTCTCAAGCGAAAGAGTTTGATCAAAAATGTTTACAAAAACACCAACAGCTTTTACTGACCATGGCCCGATTAGAAGATATTTCATTATTGGTAGATGACACAGAAGAACCTGCTGCTGCCACGGCCTTGATGGGACAGATGAAGATATTGATTCCACTGGCTGGCTTGATTGACAAAGATGAAGAAACCAAACGGATTAATAAACAAATAGCTAAAATCAACCAAGAAATCAAACGTGGACATGGTAAATTAAACAATGAAAAATTTGTCAACAAAGCCCCAGAACACCTGGTGAAAGCAGAAAAAGATAAACTACAAAAAAATGAATCCGCACTCAAAGAATTGGAAGATCAACTGGAAAAGCTCAAATCACTTTAAGAAAGTATCTAATAAATACAAAATGGGTACCCACAAGGGGCACACCCTACAACATTACGTTTGACCATAAGATCATGTGTGCCAGATTTATATTTTTAACACCCTGTAATTAACAAAAAAACCTGATAACCCGGTAGGGCGTACCCCTTGTGGGTACCCGATTTAGAATATAAAACCCATAACTCTAAGCCGCAGGCCTCCCCGACTTCAGCACAGTTGATCATTCACTCTAACAGGACTTTCACACGACTCAAGGTAAGCTGATATAACTGACGGAATGACAGCAAACTTTTATATTGAAATTTTTCACACACAATTCTTCATCCAGCAACTATCAATCCCCACCACCTTTAGGTAAAATGTTTTGAAGCGTACATTTTTTAATACCATGAAAATTTTTATTCAAATGATCTGGCTCTATGGCCTGTTGATCTCATTCTACTTGTCTGCAGCATGTCCTACAGAGCAAGCCTACCCTGATGCTACTTATCCTGAATTAACCGTCGTCACTGATTTGGGTGAGGTCGTTATTGAACTGGATCGCAGCCGCGCCCCATTGAGTGTGAATCACTTTTTACATTTGGTCAAAGAGGAGGCATTCGATAACAACCTGGTACACCGGGTTGTGGCTGATTACGTACTTCAAACAGGTGCCTTTAAAACCGACTTATCAACCGTTAAAAGTTGTGGTAAGTTATTCAATGAATCTGGTAATGGATTGAGTAATGACAGGGGCACATTGGCCATGGCAAGATACGATGACCCCCACTCAGCAGAAACCAGCTTTTTCATCAACCTCAAAGATAACAGCAACTTAAACCCCAATAAAAAAACTTGGGGATACACTGTATTCGGTTATGTGGTGTCAGGTATGGAACTGGTTGATCAAATGGCACAAGTGAAAACCGAGTTTAATGCTGAACTTGGTGCCAAAGACGTACCTGTAAAACCCATAAAGATTCTCAGTGTGAGGTTAAATCAATGACAGAATTCATCCGTTTTGAAAAAACAGAATTACTTACCACTATTTATGTTACAGGGGAAGTTGACCTATCTAATTCTGCAGAATTACGTAAAACCATTCTGGGTGCTTTGAAAACCACACCGACAGTTAAAGTCGATTTAGCAGATGTGGAATACATTGATTCTTCGGGCATAGCTGCCATGGTTGAAGGTCTTCAGTTTGCTAACAGTAATGCGCGTTTTTTTGGCATCAGCAATCCCAGTACTCAAGTCAGAAGTATTTTGGAACTCGCTCGTTTAGACCAGGTATTCGACATTGACTAAAGCATTGATTACCAAAGTTGAAAGCGTTGGCATGTGGACCTATCAATCCATTGAGCGAGTGGGTTTTGCCTTACGCTTATTTTGGGACAGTTTTTACTGGCTGATTGTTGGCCGTCGTTATAAACAAAAATTAAGACTGCGCCAAGTGGTCGAACAAATCAGGGTCAACGGTTTTGATGCATTACCTATTGTGATGGCACTGTCTTTTGTGGTGGGCATGATGTTGTCTATACAATTACTATATGCACTTTCTGATTTTGGAGCTCAATCACAGGTACTTTTGGCCATTGCTAAATCAGTCACGCGGGAGTTTTCTCCTCTCATTACAGGGATTATTGTTGCTGGTCGCTCTGGTGCAGCCATAGCGGCACGTATCGGCTCACAAGTGGTTTCTCAAGAAATTGATGCCTTAAAAGTCATTGGTATAGTCCCTGTTCGGTATTTAGTACTACCGCCCTTGTTAGGTTTGATTGTATCGATGCCTCTGTTGGTCATTTGTGCTGATGTGTTGGCCATTTTTGGTGGCGCCATTTTCAGTGTTATTGACTTAAACATGAGCATCAGCGCCTATATGGTTGAATCATTCAATGTCTTGGTGGTTGGCGACATCATGCAGGGCTTAGTCAAAAGCGTTGTTTTTGGTGTCATCATTGTGTTAGTTGGTGCCACCACAGGCTTCCACGTAACTGGAGGCGCAGAAGGTGTGGGTAAAGCCACTACCACTGCTGTTGTTATTTCAATATCGTTCATTGTATTGGCTGACATGATTGCCAGTTACTTTCTCACTCAATAATTTCATGAGCTCAGCTAAAAATAAGCAACAACCAGAAAGTAAGACAGTCATCGAAGTCAATGATTTAGTGACCCACTATGGCCAAAGAAAAATTTTAGATGGGGTTAATTTAAATATTAAAAAAGGTGAAATTCGCGTCATTATGGGCGGCTCTGGCTCAGGTAAATCAACCTTACTGTGGCATATACTCGGGCTATATCAACCCACCCGAGGTCAGATCAAGTTACTGGGTAATGACATCCATACAATGAGCTTTAATGACCAATTAAAACTCAAACAAGATATCGGAGTTTCATTTCAAAGCGGTGCCTTATTTTCATCAATGACAGTCGGTGATAATGTGGCTTTACCTTTACGTGAATTTACCGACTTGGATGAAAACACCATTCGCATTATTTCAAGAATGAAACTTGAAGTAGTGAACTTGGGAGGCTTTCATAAATTGATGCCATCACAACTATCTGGCGGTATGACCAAACGCGCTGCTTTGGCTCGTTCAATCGTACTTGATCCGAAACTGCTCTTTTTTGATGAACCATCTGCCGGCCTCGATCCAGTGGTGGCCTCTGAAATCGATGACTTGATACTATCACTTCGAGACACCATGGGGATGAGTATGGTGGTGGTTACTCATGAATTGGACAGCGCCTTTAAGATTGCTGATAAAATAACTGTATTGGATAAAGGTAAAAACTTAATGACTGGCACAGTAGAAGAAATTAACAAATCTGACAATAAACGGGTCATGGATTTACTGCAACGTCGCTCAAGACATGATAAATTAAACCCGTCAGAATATTTACGACGTTTGACACAGGAAAATTACACTCTCTCATGAAAAGACACATCAGCAATTATTTTTGGGTCGGCATATTCACTATTGTTATTTCTGTATTCACCCTATGGACACTGGTCAAAATGACCGGTAAAGAAGCAGATGCTACCGAATACCACAGTTATTATGCCAATGTTACAGGATTGGGCTACGGCACCCCAGTATTCTTTGAAGGGTATCGAATCGGCCAAGTAGAATCCATCATGCCAGAATACAAAAAAACTAAACTAGAGTTTAAGGTCAGTTTTTCAGTACTCAAAGAATGGAAAATACCTAACGACTCAGTGGCACAAATCAATTCAGCTGGCTTACTTGCTGACATGTCAATTAACATCAAAGGTGGAGATGCAACCATTCACTTCAAACCCAATGAAACAATTCCCGGCCAACCACCTGCTGACCTATTTGCTCAGTTAGGTGGCGTGTCAGAAGACATCACTGACATCACCGAACAAAAAATTAAACCCATGCTGGATATGTTGTACGAGAGGCTGGACAGCATCACTTTACAAATTGACCAAGGCTTGCCAGGCATCATGGGTAATGTAGAATCATCAACCAGCGAATTGAACCTACTCATCCAATCCGCTAATCAAGTCATCAGTGGTGAAAATAGCAAGAACATTCAGGCCTTCATTGCCAACTTGGCTCAGCTAAGCAGCCAAGTCCAACAGTCAGTGGCCGAACTAGACCAGGGTTTGAATAACATCAACCACTTAGTCAGCGATGCCAGAGGCTTAATCTCAGCGGATGATTCGGATATGGCACAACTGCTAAAAACGGCTGCCAGAAGTATGTTTACCTTATCCAATAAATTAGACAGCATCACCAACGAAATAGAAAGCGCCAGTATGAATCTCAATGAAGCCACTAACTTGATCAGAAAAAATCCATCCAGTTTGATTTTTTCACCCAACTCTGATGTTTCGGACGAAGACTTATGAAACTGATCAAAACGCTGTTACTGGTATCATTAATCGCATTCATGTTAAGCGCTTGTGGTTCAAAAAAAGCTGCATTGACAAAAAAATACTACCGACTTAATTTGACTTCCCCAGCTACTAACTCATCAACAGTCAGACCAATAACCTTGGTCGTTAAGCGACCTGAAGCCTTGAGTATACTGGGTGGTAGGCCCATAGTGGCCACCCAAACGGACACATCATTGGTTCAGCTGAGTCATAACTTTTGGATTGAATCACCTAAAATCCTGCTGCAGGACTTGATTAAAAACTGGGCTGAAAATTACTGGCAAGATGTTGTATATCAACCCCCCTCAAAAGAACAATTCCACTGGCTTAAAACCCGAATATTGGCTTTTGAGAAAAGACAAGAACAGGCCATAGCTGAGATTGAATTTTCATTGTATGATCAAGACAATCAACTCTTACTCAATCAACGATTTGATGCCCAACAAGACATCACTGCGGACAATTATGATGCATTTTCTCAAGCCATGAGTCTGGCTATTGATTCTATCTTTACCCGTTTCAATGAGCAATTAAATCAAGAGCTATAAAATATGTTTACAGAACGACTGATCAATGAATTGGGATTATTAAAGTTACAACCTAAAATCTTATACAACCAAACCGACCAAATCGCAGGAACCACATCCGAAACCACTTTACAAGAAATTCAAAAGACACCCCCAATGAAATCTGATATGGTTGTGGTTAAACTCGATAAAAATGAATTCAGGCTGTTGGTTAAAATGCTGCAAGCCATTAAACATGAATGTGTATATGACTTAATAGGTTATGATGGAAAAACTGTTAGCTACCAACACCCTAAAAAAACACTGGTTTTCAAAGACATCAAATTAGCAGACACTCACCAAACCATGAACCTCAGTAGCTTATCGGATTTAATTACCAACAGTGCTTTAAAAAGGCCCAATTGGGAAAAACTTAAAACACTATGAGACGGATCAGCTGTATGGTTGATTTATTATGACCCGAAAGACCTTTGCTCGATTCTGGTGAAATTAAAAAAGCCTGAATCATTGACTGATTTTCAATTCATTTAAAATGGTAACGGCATCTTGGTCACTGAATTCGTGGTTATATACATAGTCATCTAACTGATTGATTAATAAAAGAGCATTAACCTCAGCTCCACCATCAAACTTAAAAACTGTTGTAGAAGGTACAGAAAACTTAGTCCTTGAACCTGATATTTTTACATTTTCCCGCCAGTGCTTGCGTTTAAGAAAGGCCGGTAATGGGCCATAGACTTTCTTGATCTCTTCGCTCCGCTCTTTAACCTTAAGCATTTCGTCAGACCTCAAATAAGCTTCTAACTCAGTGAGCATTTTTACCACATCTTCTTTTGCTGTTAACTTATCCACATCGATCAATTGCAGCCAAGCCATTGATTCGATGTATTTTTTATTTTTTAAATGGTATTGCGCTATCATGGACATAGCAATGTAATTACCATATTCGGCTGACAGGGTGAAATTATCCAGAGCAGAATTTATATGTTCCTTTTCTTGATCTTTCAAACCTTTAACTAAGTACTGTTGGTCTGGGTTTATTAATGTCCCGTTCACATGATCAAATTTCAAATGATAAATATCTTCAGCCATCAATGCTGAACTGAACACACACAAAATAATCAATTTTAATTTTTTCATTATGCCTCTTAATATATACTGGGGTAAACGATCAATCAACTCAAGTTTTAAGTATTAAAGGTTGTCTTTTCAAGTATTTTTTCAACTATTTTGGCTACTTGTTCGTATCAGCAGGCACCTGATCACCGATGTACAACACCAATGATAAATAAACCCCTTAAGAAAAAATTGGTCTACCTCTATTATTGTAACCAATTTTTTTACCTAACTTCTTTTCTATTTGTTCAATAAATTGAGAACCACCTAGAGGCGTTCCTGTTTGTGCACAATTTCAGATATCTTTCATAACTTTTTCATCTAAATGCTCCGAAAACAAGCTGCTATAGACCTTGGCATCTTTTTTTCTTTCTTAAAGCCAAACCTAAGTAACTGGCAGAATGGCATTTAACAACCTCAAATACAACAGACTAACATATTTTTTTCTTAAAACGGATCTGACCCGAATGGCACTATATCAATATAAAGAAGATGTTTCATGTTACTCAGCTCTAAATAGCCACATATCTCATCGCAAAAAAAA
>CALDFB010000288.1 GCA_937942365.1 uncultured Marinicella sp.
CTTTTTCTTCCTTCTTTTCATCTTTAGACTGGGTGCTTTTAGGAACTGACCCATGGGTGTTCTTGCTTAATAAGTTATATATTTTACCGGGTTGTAACTCTGTTCCCGGTGATAAATTGATTTGTATTGGGACATTAGAAACAAAGTTGCCAAACTCATCTCTGACACTTGTATGCATTACCGAAGCCATGGTGCCAAATACTGCCTCTGGAATACAAGGGTCAGTATATTGGTAACATTCAATCACCTCTATATGATCTGCTGAACCAGGAAGAATTGTATGTCGAATTGGCACGTCAGGGCTCAATAAACCGAAAATAGAAGTAACTGCAACATTGATACGAGCAAAACCAATACGTGTTTCGTATTCGTCTTCTATATCAAGCAATTTAAGTTCATAAGCAAAAATCTCTTTGGCTAAAACAACATCAATTTCAGCTATTCCATTTGAGTCGCTGAATGTTGATAATGATGATGAATTATTTCCTTCGTTTAAAATATAACTTCTTTGATCAGGATTACTGTTATCAAAATCCTCAACGTTGAATGTAACTTGAGCGCCAACCACAGGCCTTCCTGTGGCATCTGTAACCAAAACCTGAGTAGGAAAATCAAGCTGCATCCCTGCTTGTCCAACTTGATTATTGGTACTTTCTATTACAATTATATTTGTAGCCGCTTGTGGGTCGTTATTGGCCCCTTCTGCATACGGCGCAGCAAGCTGTTGGGCCAGGTCACTGAAAGCCCAATCATCTGGCGATTCAGTGGTTTGTCCACCGGCATAACCTCCAGCTATAAAATAACCTGAGTTCCCACTTGATGGGTGCCAGATATGCCAAGCTGAACCCTGCCAGGTTTGTTGGGTGCTTAGATTCTGTGGTATCAAAGCCTCATGACCTGAATTAATCCATTCGCTTAGATGGTCTTTCACATAAGATGGGTGATTCAAGCCTGGTAACACGCTGGCCAAGTTAGCTGCGGTGAGGTGTTGAATTAAATCACCTGCAGCCACTTGTGAGTGGATACCTTGGTCTGCTGATATGGCGTCCACTGCCCATTGGTCATCGAATACTTGTGATTCTAACCATGAGCCTTGTAAAGCAGCAATGCGCATCCAAGCAGCTGGTAAGTCAGCATCGGCCGTGCGGTTAATCACATCGACTGATCGATTAACGGCATCTAAACTGATGCCTTTGAATGCCATACGAACTGGAATACCAGAGACATAATCCAGTGAAAATTCAGGCGCCACAATCGCAACAGAAGGCAACGGCCTGATCACCGCCAGATTCATTACCGCGGCCAAATCATCTTCAGCCTGATTCCATGCTTGTTGGTAATTAACACCTAAATTATGCATCAACCGAATGGGCTTGGTTTCATCACTGATGAGGTTTATGTCTTCGCTGTTCAGTGGATAAGGGTCATTTTGTGACCCCAAGACCACGCTTAAATAAGTACCTGCCAATAATGTGCGTGTCAGTTCTATTGAGCCTGATGGAGATGCCAAGGTGATCACCAGTTCATGTGACTGTGCCATTGGGATGGTTTGGGCCGCATCGGACTGCGATGAGGTCAGTTGTCTGGCATCCAATTTAAAAACAGGGCGCAGGTCAATTAAATGTGGTGGCACTTGTGACATTCCGCCTGCTTCATTAATGAGGTTCAAATCATCGACCGTAGCAGGTAAATAAGACAGGCTCAAACGACGGCCCACCACTTGTGGCATGGACAACTGCACATCACTGATAACAGTAGCATCATCAGCTGTGAGCTGCAGATTAATTTGTTGTACTTGTTCGACTGGTAACTGAGGGTCCTCATATGCCACACCCACCACATCAAAAGGCAAGGAAGCAGGCAATAAATTCAACGCAACAGTGCTGTTATCAACGGCAGTGAATGATGTGAGATCAAAATCGGCTTGTGTGGCTTGGATTTGTTGTTGCCAGTAAGTTATAGGTGATACCGTAATATTTGGGTCAGTCAGGTAATCCATAACCAGCTGATCTTCAACTAAATTCAATGCGGTGTAATTGGTCTCTGCATCGATCAATGTGGTTGCCTTAATCGCTGGTGCCAAAGGAATCCAAACCGGATCATTCAAGTCGTTGGCACTGCCCCGATAATGGGCATAAGGCACATAAGCACTGACCCATGTGTACTGTTTACGCACGGCCCTTACTTGTCCTCCTTGAACCACAGGTTCGTATGCAATTCCGGCACGGTCTAGCGCTTGTAAAACCAGTGTTGATTGGTCACCATCGCCACCAACACCTAAACCCAGACCATTGGCAATGTCTTCAAGGGGTTGTTCAATCACACCTTGCACAAAACGTGCTGGTACGTTTGATGCTCGTAACAGTGCCATTAATAGTGCGGCTTGATCAATGTCATTACCGGCATAGGAAAGTAAGGTACCCACAGAACCCTTCATGCTCCCTGGGTAGTATTGTTCGGTGATTTGTTGCCTGACAAAATTATAAATATTGATGTAATCGTGTTCTAAGCTGGCTGCCATGGCATATATTTCAGGCGAAAGACTGACCACATCATCACCGATTAAATCAGCCGCATTTCCAGCCAATGCTGTTTCATCGGCATAGCTGGGCACCACTGAAAAATCAGTAGCTAAACTGGGTGCAGCAAAATTGCGATTACTGAATGGTAGCTGTTGGTTTCGCAATATGATCGGTGTATGCAGTTCAGCGGTGTTGGTTTTTTCACTCGACTGAGTGATTTGTGACAGCATGTTTCTGGTCAAACCATTCCACTGTGACACAGGTAAATCCATAGCCTGAGAAATCACCTGCATGCGATTTTCATAAGATCTGAGAATTTGTGCTGACCGATCCAGTTTATTTTGCGATTTGAACGGTTGTTCTAAACGTGCATCCAGGGTAATCACCCATTGTGTTAAATCGCTGTAATCGGCTTCTAGCTTTTTAAAACTTTCTGCTATGAAGGTTTGATGTTGTGGCTTATATTTCCAAGCTTCTTGTTCAGAGCTCTGGTCTTTAGAGACTTTAAGTAAACGACCAAGCTGATGGATGAATTCAGTTTCAGTTTGTTGGTAACTCGTCAGTGGATTAGCCGCCTGAAACAACCCGCTGATGGATTGTGTGCCATTTTTATTTACTACAGAATCCAACGGCTTGTTGTTGGCAGCACCATAACTGGCAGACAAGGCACTCATGTCTTTACCTGCTAACAGACCAGCCATCCATTGTTGTTGAAAATCTGCGGTCTGCTGCTTCGTCTTGGAGGTTTTTTGTTCTCCACTCCAACCACTTAATGAGGTCATCATTGACACGGCCAAAGTCATGCCACCTAGCCACATTTTTTTGGAAGAAATTCGGTATATACTGTTTTTTTGCTTCATCTTTTTCATGTTATCTTCCTTGTCATTATTGGCCCTTAGGTGTTTGGGTCTGTACCCCCCTTAAAAGTGATGATTCATCACCGGGGGCGGCACACTCAAAGCCATTTTTGAATAAAAATTGATAAACAGCATCTGCATCACTGGCCTGATTATCTTCGGGGCTCACATCACCCACCAATTCCGGCATCAATACAGCTGCATTGGCTGTGATTGCATCAACGGATTGTGATCCCACTTGTGCGCTGAATACGTAATTCACAGCACCTCCAGGTGCCACATCAATATTAACGGCTGACAAACCACCTACCCCTGAAGATTGGTGACAAGCACTGCCACTGGTGGCAGTACATACCCAATTGATACCGGTCAATCCAGCGGTAAAGCTGCTGTCCAGTTGCGCTTGGTTAATTTGAACATTACCACTGTTGTTAACTTGTAATTGATAACTCAATAACTGTTCAGGTCTGGCACCTGATTGGCAGTTATTGATTGACACATTCAAATCTGGTCGTTCACCCGCTATCAAAACCAAATCAAGAGATTCAAACACCTCGGTATCATCATCCAAGTAAATCTCGAAGGTTACGGTTGCAGGACTCGCATCTAATGTGACCCAAAATTCTGTACTCATCAATTGATCTGCCAGTAAATCAAATTCAAATCTGAAGCCATCAGTATTAGGTGTGACAGGAGTATCAGCATGAGCCAATGTCACCGAAGCCGGTAACAGCACTTGAACATAGCCATCAACTGGTCGACCTAAATTTTGGAGATCAAATTGTATCGCCCTGGCGTAACCCAAGTCATTCGAAAGGCCCAAAGGATGACTGTATGCCAGTACATCTTTTAGCAATTGAATGTAGCCATTTAAGCTCATATCAGCAGTGGCTTGTAACAATAAATCCAGACTTGAGAAAATACTCGAACCTTCCAGGGTATCGAGCCATGTGATGGCCTGATTTTCTGGTGAAACCACATTCACACCATTGAATGTGGCAGCAGACTGTGCCCCTGAAAGACTGACTTTCAAGCCTTGTTCTTCACTTAACACATCCAAAACAGCACTGTTTGTAAATGGGCTGTCTGCTAAGTCGAGCTCAGTAATGCTGTCATGGTTACCACTGATAGAAACTCCCAACGAAGAATAGAACTGGCTGGACAAGTTATCATGACCACTGGAAACCAATAAGCCAGCGCCCTCATTAACCGCAGTCATCAAATCGTTTTGAGCCTGCGTACTTAACAACACATTTTCAGCCATCAACCAATAAGCCACAAACTCACCACTGGCTAACTGGCTTTCAAACTCAACTTCATCGGTGGTAATTTGATATGACCAACCTGCATCTTGCATGATATTTTCTAGCATCACGTACTGCGAACGTAGGTGCGGCGACTGTACAGCGCTGTTGGGGTCATCAGATGCCAGTGTTGGGAACAACCCGACACCAGAGAATTTCAATTCTCCTGATTGTCCACCTATTTGGTCATATGTAGCGCATGCCACTGACACATCATCACTGGACCAAGTCATCGTTTCACCATTGGCCTGTAGCCCCAACACCACTCGGTAATCTTCGGTTAATACGGAAGTCGCGGATGAATGCACCACTTTGGCTTGTATCTGATGATTAACCACTGGGAGTAACAATAAATTAAACTCACCGGTCTCTGCTTGTTGATCGATGGGGTGCTGACCTTGGTTAACAAAATCGGCATAACTGGCTGTTTCGGTTTGTAACAAGTTTCCTTGGGAGTCATAAATCTCCGCCCAGACCGTATCGCCAGCAGCAAAATCATGGGTTATCTGACGCTGTAACTGATAATCTGCGACACCAGCACAACTGCCAATATCAACTTGTGCGGTCTGTGGATCGCCTAATATCAGTACCCTGCCCCTGATGCTGTGAGCACTTAAGCTGGCATCGAGCAATGCTTTGTCTTGATAGAAACCAAAATCAACTTGTGAATTTTGATCAGCTTCAACCATAATTTCTACTGGGTTATTGGCCGTCGTATTAGACCAATCATTGAGCAATTCAGGTTCAATAACTGCCAAGTTATAGCTTGCAGGTAACAAGCCATCAAAGCTGTAAAAACCATTACCATCGGTTAGCATATCCTGGCTGATATTATCACTGTCAGTTAACCTCACAGTAACTGCATCAAAACCAATTTCGTCCATACCAATCACACCATTCTGGTCGTCATCCTGCCAAACTCGGCCATTCACAGCACTCACTTGGGTGTACTCGACATTAAGCGTAACTGGATCGCTGACGTTTCCTGCTTGATCTGTTGCAGTCACCACGATCTCATTGTTACCCAGTTGTAAAACATGTGCCAACGACACAAAGTCACCAACGGCATCAGTTTTAGCCACTGTTTCCACACCATTCACAAGTATGGTGATGATGTTTCTGGCTTCAGCCGAACCGATGATGTCCTGGAAACCAGTGATATTCTGACTGCCATCAATGGGCGTTGTAACGACCAATGTGGGTCTGGTGGTATCAATGATAAAGCTTCTGCTTACTTGTGCCATATTATTGACTTCATCTGTGGCACTGACGATTAACTCATACTCACCTTCGGCATTAACGACATGGCCATTGGTGATGCTACTTTGCTCTAGCATGGCTTCTACCGTAAAGCTGTGGTCATCAGTCACATTAAAATCGATGGTGACTGCTTGATTGGTGATCAAACCATCGGTCGGTGTAACCACATCGATCACCGGACTCTCAGTATCAACAGTAAATTGAAGCACATCACTCAAGGTTTCGTTATTAAAGGAATCAATGGCTCTGAACACAACCTCATGATCACCATGCGCTATTTCGAGCTGTAAAGAATACATCATGCCATCCCAACTCAATGGTAACCACACACCACTGTTATCCAATTGATAGCTGACAGTATCAACCTCACTGTGAACATCACTGGCTTGAACCAAGAAATCAACAGTGGCTTGAGTGATTTGATTCATAACAGGTTCAATCACAGTAATTGCAGGACCAATCACATCTTCTAGCAGAACCAGATCAACATCTAGAGTTTGCCACACGCCATCAATTTGAATCCTCAGTTCAATGCGATGATCACCTACATTTAAAGCAGTTGTATCAAACACAGAATCCAGCATAACAGTACCGGCAGCACTGATGGTAAGAGTACGCATATCGGACAACAACAATTGATTATCGGTGGTTCGGTATAAATTCACTTCTACAGGCAGGTCTGTAACTTCACTGCTGTTGAGGTTGCTCAGTTGCCAAGCCACGGTTAAATCGCTGCCAATGCCTTGGGTACTGGGAGTAGTTAGAAAGCCGTTAACTATGATCGCATCAATAAAATTAACCACCACTGTGCTGACACCACCAGCATTTCCCGCCCGGTCGACAGAGCTGACAGCAATGGTATTTTCACCACTTTCTAACGGCACATCAGCAAAACTGAAATTACCAGCAAAGTCGGCCGTTACCGTCGCTGTATAAGCACCGCTTGTTAACGTAACTGTAGCAAACGCTTCAGTGCTACCACTCACCACTGTGGTGTCTTCAGAAATTTCACTGTTATTAGCTGGGTAACTGATCAATACCGTGGGTGCTGTCAGGTCAATATTAAACGAGATACGAACGCTGTTGCTGTTACCGGCTAAATCCTCAGCACTGGCTATCAAGATATGGCTGCCTTCGCTACTGATGTCATCAGCTGAAACATAGGGCATGCCATCCAGAATGATTTGGCTGTCACTTAGGTTAAGATCAGAAATAAGCACGTTCGCTTGAACTGTCTGATTGTATAAACCCGCATCTTCAACGCCACTTACATCAATAACAGGTGGGGTGTTATCAACATTAAATGTTAATGTTTCACTGCCACTGTTATCGAATGTGTCTTGAGCAACAACATTCAATACATGTGGACCTTCAGCTAGCCCTGATAAATCGTAAACGTAAACTGAATTACTGGCTTGGCCTGGTAAAATTTCTAATAATTCACCATCCAGATATATATCCACTGAATCAACTTCAGCATGTAAATCGACCACACCTATGCGTAGTTCAACATGATTTGGATAAAACCCCAATTCAACAGGGTTATTGAAACTGATTTGTGGGGCCGTGGCATCAACTGCTTGAACACTCACGGTATCTATTAAGTAGGTACCCGTCTCACCGAAGCCACTTAAATCAGCAGTTAACACCAATACATAATTTTCTAACAACAGATTATTACTGTCCCAATCAGCAGTCAATTGAGTATTCATCCCTGCATTTAAGCTCACACTGGCATTCTGTTGCCCAATTATTTGACTCAAATCACTGTTCCACAATGACAAGCTCAGTGGCACATTAGTTACATCAATATCCCCAATATTCTCGATGGTGTAAGGGCTGTTCCATGCTTGACCCAATATCACACCTTCTGATAAAGAACTGATGACACCAGTTAGACTGAGCTCAGCAGCCACAGAAGTGACTTCGATTGGAATATTAGCCACCTCAAGAACCAAAGGCGTGTCTAAGGTGATTCTGACTTGATAGGAACCTGCTTGCGTTGTACTCCAGGTATTTTCAAATACACCATTAAACCCAGGTGACATGGCTCCTGTTGCTTGGGTGTTAGACCAAACCAGTTGTTGGCTGTCATCAAAAACCTGCCAAATCAGCTCGCCAGATTGAACCGAATTACCAGCTAAATAACTGATATCTGCCACTAAGTTAACCGCTTCACCAACTGGTATTTGCGTTAAGTTAGAAGTTAAAGAAACACTCAATTCAGCGGCTTCACTGACATTAAAATTGACTTGTTGTTGTTCAAGAATTTGTTGATTCTCGTCATGCAAAATAACTTCAACAACATAAGGACCGGCAAACACATCAGCAGTACTCCATACAAAACCTTGCTCCCAAGCAGATGCGGTTAAAAGTTCATTGATGACATAAGTTTGTTCATACCCAACCGGATAACCATCGCTGTCGGTGATGCGCAATGACACCGAACCATCAAAACTTTCACCTGGGTTATAAACCCGCAATGAACCTGTTAAATCTGTACCAGGGAAAAGCTCGTTATCAAATAAAACTACCTCTAAATCAGCATTTAAATCATCAATCACTTGTATGACTTTCACAACGCTGTTGTTATTTTCATTGGTTTCTAAGACCTGTTGGTTTGAATCGACCAGTACCCTTACTGTATATTCACCCAATATTTCAAGATCATCTACAATAAAGTTTTCTACCAACAATTCGCCTGCTGCCAAGCTGAAATCCAGCGGAGTCGGTTCAATGAGTTGAGAGTTCAAGTCTGGATCAATCAATTCGATGATCATTCGAGCTTGTTCTACATCAACCAAACTGTTATTTTTCACCAAGGCACTGCCTGATAATGATTGCCCAGAGAATACTTGTGAAGGTATTAATTGTAAATAACTGGGTTTGATTTCTAAATCCGCAAGCACAGCTTCATTCAAGGTCACTTCAATCGAATCTGAAGGTTCAGAACTGGTGCCATTTTCTTTATTGGCCACCACATAAAATTCATTCAGACCTGGCGTTAAATTAACACCGCTGAAGGTAAAAGTACCCGGAGGTATGAAAAATTCAATCCTGTCAAAGTTAATAAACATAATCCGCCCGTCATCAAGCCAAGTTACAGGCGTTCGATAACCCACATTTTCAAAAGTCTGAATCACTTCACCAGAATCCAAATCAATGATTCGTTTTTCAAAATCGTCATAGTTAATCAACAATATATCAGGGTTTTGCCTCACTTCAGGCATCCTGATATCAACACCATCTTCGGCATAAATCAAACCCTCACCATCTGATATTCGATAACGTTTAATTGCTTGATTTCCATTGACGTTGATTTCATAAAACAGGTGCGTCTTATCATGGTTAATTCTTAAAGTTGAACGTCTTGCGATCTCTGCTTCAATTAACTGCAACTGTTCGGTTTGTGGGTTTAGTATCCACAATTCACCCACATTACTGGTACCATTGGGGCTGTTGATGAAGGCTATGTTGCCATTGGGCAGCCACTCAATGGCGTTGGGATAAATTCTTATTGACGATCCAAGTTCTACTTTCTGATGTGTTTGACTCGCCGTTTCATACAACCACAACCCCCTTTCTGTCACACCCGTGCTTGGGTTGATGCCACGACCACCGTAAAGTATTTGGCTCTCATCATCAGCAATTTTTGCCTGATCTAATTCAAAACCACTTAAGAATGTACTGATCTCATTCCCATCTAAACCAAAGGATTTAAATGCCGTTTGATCAAAAGAACCATCAATACCATACAGCTTATCTCCAGCGTTATTCCAAAAGTACTCGCGAGGATAGGCACCTAGCAACGGTGTATATATTTCAGTGATTGGATCCAATATAACAATTTCGCCAATGTTAAAGTCATCGAATGCAATAAGAGTATTACGGCTGTTAAAAACAATTCCTTCCAACTGTTTATTAAGGTTAATTTCTGCTTCGGTAAATTGAGTACTGGCAAACACAGAATCTATCAAGTCATTGTTCTGATACAAATCCATTGCAGCACCAGGTGTTCCAAATCCAGAGATCTCCGTTGTTAAAGCATTAACTGTAATGGGATTGCCAGCTGTTGTTGGATCAGTGATAAGCGGCTTAATCGGTGCTAATAAATCATTGGGTACCCCAGAGACAACGAAAGATGGCTGACTTTCATTACCCAATTGATCCACGGCTGTTAGGTAATAATAATAACGTACACCATTAACCACTTCATCATCTAACCAGATCTGAGATGATGTGGTTTGAACTTCTTCAAATCCAATATTCTCAGTTACTGACCTATAGATTTTAAATGCTGACCAATCAGGGCTTGGGTGGGTGTCCCAGCTTAATAATAAAGCACTGCCAGCTTCTTCTACAGTAATGATCAAACCAGTTGGTGGGTCAAGTACTTGTTGGCTGATATCAAAGTTTAGCTTATTTGAACCTGTAGATGCATTACCCACCGCATCCACTGCAACCACGTAATACTCATAATTACCATTGGCTAAACCACTGTCCAAATAACTGAGCACACTGGCATCAGCGGTGTTAAATAACAATTCATCGTTCCTGAACACACGGTAGGATGCCACATCACCAGAACCACTGGCATTCCAGTTGAGCTGGACATTATTAGCATTTTCGATATCACCACTCAGAACAACTGCATCAGGTGGTGTCACATCACCAACAGCAAAAGCTTCAACAACGGTTCTTTCACTTTCAAAACCATATTGATTAATGGCACTGACTTGCCAATTATAATTTCCGTCCGGTAATGATGTGCTGTAATTCAAATCTGTGATCAATGGTTGGTAATTCACTTTAAACTCACTTAACCAAGCTCTGTCAAAGTTATTGGCTTCTAGAGGCATCCAAATTCTGGCTGCCGTAGCAAGATAAGGTACTTGCCCGGTGTGCGTAACAGTAATTGATTCATCACCTGTAAAATCTTTTTGAGTGATCCAACCGACTGGAGACTCATACTGCAACAGATAAGTTGATGGACTATATATGGCAAATGCTGAATCACGCCAGTTAATTTCAGTACTGGTTATCCATACTGGTTGATTGAAATGTAACTCTATAAATGTTGGCTGACCGTTGCGAAGGTCAGTCGATGTCGGCACCCAATAACTGTTGGGGTTGTTATCCAATACCCTACCCCTAGCAAATGAAGAAGAACTGACATTGATACTGATTCCAGTAACTAATCGTTCACGCTCCAACACAGGCACATCGTATATATACGGTAAGTAGCCAATGGTACCTGCATCTGGTGCTTGCCAACTCATATCGACGTCAAGACCATTGACTGACTGTTGTGGGTTTACAGGTGATAATGGCAAAGGACTGGCTTCTATTGAACGCATGGCTTTTATGCTTTGGTTACCTATCACATCTTCAACATGTAAAGTGAATTGGCTTAATCCCTCATTTAATCCAGAATGAGTGAAGTTAAACAATCCATTGTCACCAACCTGTTCTGTCGGTAGGGTTTGCACACCATTGATGTCTTCAATCACAGCATTAACATCACCTTGTACCACAGAAAAACCATTTATAGAAATATCTGCAGGTAGTAACACAGGAGAAAAAGGTTGTTCCAGCTCAACAGACCAGACAGTTAATTCTTCTGTTTCAACAGAATTTGACAGATTATCAGAATCATCAACCGCATATACTCGATATAGATAGACCCCTTCATTCACAGCAGTATCTACCCAATTTTCAGTTAAAATCACAGCAGGTGTCATGTCAGTAAATTCATCTTCTAGAATCGGTGACAGCTGTTTTCTGGCTACCTGATAGCCTTGCAAGTCAGGCTCAAGATTTGCATCCCATGACAATTGAATTTCGTCACCAATCACCAAAGCGGCTAATAATTGAACAGCCCCAGGAGGTGTTAAATCTTTATACTCAAGACTGATTTGCGCTGGCGTTAAATCAACCTGCCCGCCTGTATCTTCAGCAAAAGCCCTCACATATATTGGTCCATATACCAGATTTAAGCTTTGTGGATCTAATACAGTCGAAAATGGACTGTTATTGACTTGGCTTAAAGGTAACCATGAAACATTATCTAAAGAATATTCAAAAGTGACAAACGCAATGTCATCATCGTTTGAAGTAGCGGTGATACTGATTGGATTTTCAAACTCTGAAGCATCACCTGGATTGGTGATCACCGTATCTGGTGCCCGACGATTGATATTAACTGTAATTTCATTACTGATATCACTGATGTTACCCGCCAAGTCTGTTGCTGTGATGTAATAACGATGTTCACCATCAGTTACATCTGAATCCAAATAGGTGGATCCAGTTATGATTCCAGATTCTGGCGTACCATTTCCTGAAATAATGCGATCATCACGATAGACCAAATATCCTGCCAAATCACTCTCAAGATTAACTTGCCAATCTAGCCTTACATCAGCTGATCCAATCAGTTGGTGGGTTAAATTCAGTGGTGCCGATGGCGCCACATTATCAACCGTAACGGTGTGCTCAATGACGTTTACATTAGCAGAGGTATCTTGTGCTTCAAGTCTGATGATGTAGTCTGAATCTTGATTCAAGCCTAAGGTATCTATCTGGGCCAGCACTGCAGTTTGTGATGGCAGGAATGATTCAGCCACCAGCTCTCCAGGAGGAGCTTGCCCGGACAGTCGTATATACAATCTTTGAATCTCGAAATCGCCAACATCTTCCACTGTTGCAATCACATCCAAAAGGCCATTAACCACTGATGAATTAACGGGTTGTTGAATAGATACTGATGGGCCTGTTCTGTCTATCAGTAAATCAACCACATTACTGGGCTCACTCTGATTTCCAATGACATCTACAGCAATCACCCAGTAGCTGAACACCCCTTCCGGTAAGTTCAAATCGTCGTAATTATTGGTGGTGATCAACTCGGCGTTGAGCAAAGTGTTGTTACGGAATATTTGATAACCAGCTAAATCTTCAGAGGGTGAAGGCTGCCAAGCGAGCCTCACATTACTTTGTAACATCAATTCTGCTTGTAAGTTAATGGCAGGTTCAGGTGGACTGGAATCAATTTCAATATCAATGATCAGCTCAGAAGTCAAGTCAGCAGCATCTCCAGCAAACAACCTGACTCGATATAAACCAGTTGCTAAATCATGTACCCAAGTAAAGATTTCCGCAGAATCAATGGCGTCAATACCAGTATGGACCAATGTCCATTCATTGGCCCCTACTGGCTGATAACTCAAATGGTAAAAGCTTAAATTGGCATCTAAGATGGTACCCACAAAGTTAATAGATTCTCCATTTATTGCATTGTTTAACGGCGATGCCAAATCCAATACAGGTGCTTGTCGATCTATGGTGATTTCATGGATAAGCTCAGTTTCCCAACCAGCTTGATCTATGACCCAAACCCTGACTAAATACGATCCATCATCCACAGAAATAGGCCATATTTGTTCAAACTGGTTATCAGTCAATTCATTGCCTTGAAACAGCTCAGTCCAAACTGGATCACTGATATTTTCACTGATGAATAGCTTATATTCAGCAAAGTTGTTATCAGAAATTCTGCCTTTAAAACTGATATCACTATCATTTCCTCCTTGAAAACTCATATCTAAAGGAGATTCCAATTCCAGGACAGGCGGGGTATTGTCAATGATAAAATCATGGGTCTGACTCATGACATTACCTGCAAAATCATTGCCATAGGTTGTAATCTGATAAGTGCTCTCAAGTAAAGCTGACAAATCAACCGAAAACACATGACCAAACTCTTCATCAGTTTGAATGTCTTGAACCTCACCTACTGGTTCAATTTGTTGTAAAGTAGCTGTTCTCTCACGTAAATTTGTATCTGCAATGGTGACAGAAAAATCACCTTCTCCTTTGATCACTGCGGCTGCCGGGTTATATATGCTCACTGGCAATGTGACATCAGATTTTAATGACAAATACATTTCTACAGTATTGGTCGAGCTACCTACCTCTGTAGCTTGTAGCTTAATTTGATAGGTGCCATCTACAACAATCTGACCCAAGTCATTACTGCCATCCCAGTTGAATGTATGAACACCTGGATTTAATGGTTGGTTCAACAACTCTTTGACCATCACATCGTTGTTATCAACTACACTTAATTCAATCGTTGCATTTAAGTTCAAGCCCATTTCAATTTGGGTTTGATCTAGTACTGTATCGGCATTGGGAGAGATAAAACGCTCAGAGAGGGTAAAATCCCACACCAGATTTTGGCTTTCTACATAATTCACTAAAATGGTCACACTGGATTCATTACCTGCCCTGTCTGTACCACTTAAACGCAAAGGATAAGTACCAATGGGTAACTCACTCAAATCCCAAGGTGCGATGTACAGTGTTTGGCCTGCAGATGGCGCAGCAAATTGTTCAAACTCAATCGGCGTCCACAGGCCTAAGTATTCATATTCTAAATTCAATAACAAAAGATTGAATTCTTCAGTCATGAATTGAATTTCAACAAAACTGCTTACCGTTGAGCCATCAACAGGGTCAATAAAACTCAATCCTGGGACAGTGCTATCCAATATCACTTTGACAATTCTGAGTTTCAAATTACCACAAGTATCAGTCATTCTAATCACAAAGTCATAGATGCCATCTGCCAGCAGGTTGCCACCAATTGTGCCATCCCAGGTCAATGCTTGTTGCTCACCTGAAACCATTTGGAAGTCAGCAATTTCCTGAATCAATGTATCTGCTTGATAGAGTTCAATCGTCACCTGAATCGTTTCTTCAGCACTCAATGTGGCGTAATTTAAGAGACCTGCAATGGCTGGTGAAAAATTAAGGTCATCAGTATTCTCATCAACAAAACCTTTGACCAGGGTATCGATATCAATTTCAATCATTTCACAATGACTGACTCCAGAGCTATTGATGCTTTCTACCTGAATGGATACAGGGCCTTCACGTTCACCGAACTTTAATAAAATATCCTGTTGCACCTCCGAACCAACAAAACCAAAGTCATTTAAATCAAATACATTATCTTCACTGTAATCAAAATCAGAGTCATTGATAAAACCATAAACTGACTCACCAAGTAACAGCTCATCTTCTATCCTATCTAAATTGACACCATCAACAAACCTCAACAAATTCAGTGCGTAGGGTTTGGCGCCTGCTGCTGGCACCTGTAATTTCAAATCAATGGGTAGTAGATTTATGCCCGCACCATCATTGTTACCACTGCGGACATTTCGACCACAGAAAAACTGATTTTCGACCGGTGATACGACCTGTATTTCAGCGACATCTGGGATAAATACCAGACTGAAATCAAGAGTCGAATCATCTTGATCGACATAACTGAAGTTGGCTTTAAATGTATTCACACCACTTGATAAATTGCTTGCTGGCAGCATCAATCTTTGACTGTACTTTCTGACACCATTCTCAATAAAGAAATGTTCATCCAATTGGCTATCTGTATAAATCAACTCAAACACCCTTGATTCGTTCAACCAATACAAATCCAGTACCACAGGATCTGTTTCTGCATCTGCTTCCAAATTTCCTAAAATGGTTAGGTCAAGTGTTTCATTTGGACTGGCGCTGTTATCACAGTAGCTATTGAGATAAAAGCTCTGACTGGCGCTGAAGTCGCATCCTTTCGATAGAGTCCTTATTAGCGGTGGGTTGAAAGTTAATTCAGGTGAATGCCATTGAGCTTCGTATCTTGTGGCACACTCCAGTTCTAATTCAAAAAGCTGAGAGATATGATCGGATGAAGCTGCGTTAAATAGAGGAGATGTGGTTGATACAAACTGGTCTGAATCAGAAAATGATAAATCCACCCAACTTTCACTGGTTATCTGCTGGTTATTTAAATAAAACCACAAATATGTTTTTTCACTGTCCAGATTTATATTTTCTAACATATTCAAATATGCATTTTTTTCATCTTCTGACATCGAATCAAAAACACCAACTGCTAAAGGAATTTGTGTAAAAATTGGCTCAATGCTTTTTCCATAATCAATTTCAAAACCAATATGCTCAACTTCTGGGTTTCCAATAAACTTGACTTCGAAATCTATATTGAGTCGAGCAGAAACATCTGGAAAATCAGACTGTTCAAATTCAAGTAAATACAAAACAATTTCATCGTTGCCCTCTTGTAAGATAAACGAACCTTCTGGATAGTCATCAGATGCTTCTTGAAAGTCGGCATAATATTGATCGATCACATCATAATCAGCTAAGTTTAATGGCTTTTGTTCGGTGATGGTATCGCCATTGACATCTTTATAACTGATGGTCATGGTTATAGATTCAATCACTTCATTGCTCAATGTTTGAAAACTGAATGCGAAATGATCACTGACATTCCAGTTGGTAAGCAAAGCAGCTATTTCCTCTGTCATGATAGTACCTACAGGAGGTAGTAAACCAACCCATTCACGCTGCCAAAGTGGAAAAACAAAAGGCAAATTTTCTGATAAGGGCTCCTCTAATTTCAACAGTTCTACTGAAAAGAGTTTTTCCTGATAGCTGACTTCCTCTGAAATACCTACGTTGCCTGCTACATCTGTTACTTGATTCCGATATAACTCACGCTGTTCGAAATAGTTATTCGTGTTCATAATGAAAGAAAAGCTGTCTTGGTCAACCCAATTGGAATCAATGTATTTTTGTAGTACCGAATTTTCCATTGGAGAAGCGGTTATTTCACCCCTACCTAGTAAACCTCCACCGCCAGCACCTTTGAACTCAAGTTGCCACAAATTACCTCGATAGGAAAAAATCGAATGCCCCATTCTCGTAGCCACATCGTAACTACTTCTACTGGGCACGTTATAGAAAGTAAATTCGCCGATAGTCATATCTGCTTGGGTATCAATCAACACCACATACTTAAAACCATCGACATCAATGAAGTACTCTCCGTCATCAAGAAACATATTACTGTTGTCTTTACCATCCCAAATAATGGCTTCGGTTAAACCTGACTGGGCATAATCTTTCACCCATGACCTGACCACCTGACCATTGACATCAGTAATTTCTATCAAGACCTCACCAGCCTGTAATGAATCATATTGAATGGTGGTGGTGTCTTTCACCCCATCTCCATTGGGTGAAAAATAGATCGGCTCGACCATTGGCACAGTGATGGTGGATGCGCTTCTGTTAACTTGAACTGATTTCACCACTGAGGTGTTATTACCTGCTTGATCAGTCACAACTAATTTAATTCGGTAGGCTCCACTTACTGGGGGCTGCCAATTGAATAATAACTGTCGGTCTTTCTCACCAGCACCTACACCAATTAAATTCCAGGTATTGGGGTTCATCGAATCAGCATAAAACACTTCATATTTATCTAAATGGGCATCAAACAATGTACCTGCTATTTCAACACCCAATGTAGTGACTGTTAAATCTAAAAATGCGGTTAAATTAGCTTTAGGCAAGTAGACGCCATAAATACCATCATCACCCACATCTTTACATGTGGTTACATAATTAGGGTTGCGATTTCTCAACAGCAAACTTTTAACATATCTGGGATAATCGTTAGTCGGATTATTTTTTAATAGGTTAAAATCACCGAATAAATCACTGACAGCATCTACTTCATCGAAGTTCAGGCCTTTTCTGACCATACTGGTGCCACTCATAAAATAAGGGCTGTTCAGTTCAGCTATGGTGTTACCAACTAATCCAGTATCGAAAGCTGACCAGTCAGGATAGTCTTTGAATTGGACACGTTGAGAGAAAGACCAGTTTCTTGAAAATTGAAAATAACCTCCAATCCCACCTGCATCATTGGGATCTACATCGGCAGAAAAACTCACCCTGAATTGCAAGGAAAATTCAGTTTCATTGAGCCAGTTAAACACTATGTTTTGAAAATCAATTTGCGGATTCAGCAGTTGATCAAATGAAACCACAAAGGTGCCTATTTCATTATCAACTTCCAAAGCGTCTAGTGAACCATAATTATCAATTAAAGCCGCTTGAATAAAATCAAAGGTATAAGGATGATCAACACTGAATTTTAATTCACCATTAATACCATACAATTTTATGAAACCATCATTAATCAATAAGAACTGATTATCTGGAGCAAAGAACACTCGACTGGTATGAGCAACTGGGGCCACTTCTTCAGATTCTTCAATGGTTTTCACCTCTGAAACGCCAGAACCATTAAAAGCATACAAGATCAAATCATCTCCGTTTTTAACCAGTGCTCTGGTGTAATCACCTGATTCCCCCAGCAGTTCTTGACCCAGCAACACATCTGGATTCAGTAAATCAGCATCTCTGAACCAAATGCTTTGCGCATTGAAATTCCTTTCTATCCACCCTCCATTAATTTTTATTAAGGTTGAACCTGATGGAAATATGTTGGTGATTAATTCAGAGGGTCTATTGGTGTCATAATACACTTTTAGTCGGTCATTACCTGTTCGTAAAATGGTGTAATCAGGTTGAATGAACTCGGTAAAAAAACCATTTATTAGCTGCGTATCTAGCTGATAAAACAACTGATTGTTGGTGTTTAAATACCACAATTCTCTGATACCAGAAATAGCAACTGAAGTATTTAACAAGATGTGCCCATTGTCTAACACCTCAAAACTATTCACTACATTTTCAAGTGTGAAAGAACTTGGAATAATTGACTTAATTGAACTGCCATCAACCGCTAAAGCAAACAACCCTTTGGGGTTCCCCCCACTGATCTCAAAATAACTTTTCAAATAAATGAATTGACCATCTAGACTGAATTTCGCAGCCCGTTCTGCATTAACACTACCAATTTGATCAATCGCGCAATTCAGTTCTGTGATATAGCCATCGTCATTCACCAATGATTCATTCATGGTGGTGCGGTTGGTGTCTAACCAGACTGTGGTTAGTTTTTGTTCACCAGTGTTTGCACCATTAAGCAGAACCAGGTATTCACCATCGCCTGCAATTTTTTGCTCATCATCTCTACCGTTCCAAAACACATCACCAAAGGTGCTGTTTGTAAAAACAGGAAAACGCCGCACCACATCGTTGAATTGATTAACTATTTTTATTTCATAGTTATCCATATCCGTTAAGTTGAATATGATCTGTGTCTGATCTTTAATACCATCACCATTGGGTGAAAAATATGATTCTGTTACATAAAAATCTCGACTTTGATTCTCAATAATTAATTCAGCTTGGTTATTATTTTCATTGATTTCATCAATGTCATCAGTTTCATCTATTTCAACCCACAATGCAGTTACATCAGGATCATTCGGAAAGGTGAAATCGAACGAAGCGATTTGGTTTTGGCCTGCTGGAATCGATGGTAAATTAGTTTGGGCAACTTCAGTGGTTGTAAAGGCGGTTTTGGTATACAGCTTAACCCCAACATTTAACAACTCTTGTTCACCTAAATTACTGACTGTCACTGCAACACTCAATGGCGTATCTATGACAGGAACTGTTGGTGACAAAGAAAATCCACCCGCAGACACCATACCATCAGGTTTATTTAAAACCCTGAATGTATTTAAACCAATGTTGTCATCTTCATTGAACTCAGCTAAGTTATCAGCCGCATCGATTTCTACCACAAAAGAAACATCACCAGCCTTATCATAGTCATTCACCACCAAATTAACTGTTCGCTCTGCTCCTGCATTAATAGAAGCGTTATCAGTTAAGGTGGTAATTAATTCACTGGGTTGATCAAATTGTTGATGATAAAAACTCACATCAAATACACCACTATCAGAATTCGAGTTATTCTTAATCACAGCAGTTATTTCAAGGGTCTGTCCAGTTAAACCCGGTTCAGGATTAATGGATATATCAGCATCAGTAATCAGTAAATTGGTAGATGTATTTCCTACCACCGATATAGGGGTTATTATCGAATTGTTATTTTCATTAACTTCCGAAACAACATTGTTTTGATCAATCATAAACTCCAAACTGTAGTTGCCTAATTCAGTTGGGGTCCATGAAAACTGCCTGGTTAATAACTGACCACCGGGCATTTCAGATACCACGTTATCGTATAACAGCTGAGAACCAGATGATCCTTGGTATATCACAGCCACTGTAAAACCTGGGCTTAGTTGAGTTCCGGAGTTCGAAAACTCAAACGAGATTTCTGTAGGCTGACCCAAAACAATTTGATTGGGTAAATTAATCTGCTGTTCTGTAACAACAAGATCAACAGTAGATTGTTGATTCAATGTGATTTTGAGTTCATTATTCGCTTCGTTCACTTCAGCAATTTGATTATCTGGATCAATAACAAAAACAAGTTCCAGATCACCATCTGCTGCTGTAATTTCAGTATTAAAACTGTACAGCTGGCTTTGGTTGGCATCGATGTTTAAAACCAGTGTTTCCAGTACTTCCCTATTAAATTCATCAACTACTCTCATTAGATTGACTTTCACGTCAGTGAGGTCAGTGGTGGACAAATTATGGACATTAAATGAAGCTTGGAAATCAAATGGCAGCGCATCATAAAAATCTGTATTTACTGAGATGCTTGAATAATCTATGGCCAATTCAGGGGTAGCGGTTTGGGCTTGGACATTAAGGGTCAGCAAGGCCTGATTATCAGATTCATTCGCTTCAAGTATGTTGTTCTCATGATCGATAAATAACTGCAAGTCAACAACACCTTGCATGGCTGAAGTATCAAAAGCCAACCGACCACTGAGAGATTGCTCTGAAGCAATAGAAGCAAACTGCTGTGTTGCAATCACTTGTTGTCCATTCAATATGGCCAGGGATACATTGTCTGCATTGGATGCGCCTGAATTACTGACCGTAAATTCGACAGAAACTTGTTCTCCAGCTACGGCTTGATTATTTGACAGTTGTGCTGAACTGACTATCAAATTGGGTTTTTGGTCATCGATCAAAACCTGAACGGCAAGCGCGGTTGAATAGACACTGCCTTCAAAAGAACCATCTTGGCTCTGCATGGTTGTTAATTGAGTTTTGGCTGCTTCGGTTACTGATGCATGATCTTGGTTATTAGCGGCATTCAATGCATTAATTATCAAGGCAGTTTCATGTGCTGTAGATGCGCCTACTCCAAATCCACCATCAGGATTTTGTAAACCAATGATGTAATCAATTACAGGCTGTTCTGAGCCTGAGTTTCCTGTTAACTCATTGATAATCGTCAATACCAAAGCGCTGCTGGTTAAGGCACTTTTACCGCCTTGAGCATACCCTAGGCCACCATCTAAATTAATCTGTTGGTTGATGTATGCAATGGTGTTTTCAGTTGGTTCAAACGCATTACCCAAGGCAGTCATCAAGCCTTTGATAACCAATGCTGTGTCATAAACTGAAGAATCAGTCCCTGAACTTAAACCCCAACCACCGTCTGCGTTCCTGTTTTCAAGTAAGGTAAGAACAACAGCAGATTTGTCTAACAAAGAGAGGCTTTCACTGATGAGTAACCAAGCCAAATGATCATTAGTCACTGCTGTATTTTGTGTTGCTCTTAACCAACTTGATGCATTATTAATCAACAACGGTTGCTCTAGACTTCTTAACGCCAAGATTGCTGTTGCTGTATCCCTGAATTGTGTGGCTGTTTTATCTCGCCAATGTGACTCTTCATCAATATAACTATTTATAATAAATTGCTCTGCTGCTGCAAGGTCAACTTGCTGATTAGTAACAAGGTCATAAGTTAAAACTTCTGGGTCGTTCGCCTGAGGTAGGTCGCCAGTTACGGGGTAAACAACTTCACCAAGACCAGCGGTTTCGGTAAAAAATCGTTTTTGAAATTCACGTTGTAGCACCACTAAACTACCGATGTCATTGGTATCTAAGGTCTGGCTGGGGCGTTTGAGGAGAATAAATTTAAAATTAAACTCATGTTGGGCCTCATCAGCTGAGGGTATTCGTGGGCCTTCAGCCGCTATGATGTTATCAATTGAAATATCAACCCTGTTACCGGTAACTGCTGTTCCAATCAGTGGAGGAAGGTCATTTCGATCGCCTGGAGTTCCTTCTTGGATCAGAAAAAAACCAGGGACAGCGGCTGGTTCATTGAACCCCATTAAATATAAATCTAATGGACTTAAGGATTTTCTGGTTGCTTGAGTCGTAAATTGTCCTGACCCTAAATCATTCCACAATGAACCATACATCACTGATGCATTGGTATTTAAAAAATAGTTCCAATGTGAATCATCCCTTCCCAAGGTTAAATCGCTGATTTGCCCACTACCGTCTTCAAAGCTCACGTAAACGCCCCAACGATGCATCATTTCATGCATCAATGTGTCTAGTGTGTTGTCAAACTGTCTGTTACCAGGGTTCAACTCCCAATCACCGAGCTCTGTCATGTCAATTGTGGCTTGTAAACGCTCTCCCCCCATAATTGAACTGTTGTCGAAAATCGGTAGCCCAATGCCTTGGACATCATTTTCATAAGTAATCGCAAAGGCATCAGCACCAGCAGAGTCAACCAAAAATCGAGTAAATATCACCAAAAAATCATATTGATCCGGTTGAGCCGAATACAACTCCAAAGCCACCGCTTGTCTGGCCTCTACATTGAGGACCCCATTGATATTCCTGTCGTAGTTACCAGAAAAATTCATGATTGAGACATTTGAACTTTCACCCTGATAGCTGACTTCATAATCTGACAAATCCTTGTTAGATTGGGCTTTCATAAAAATCTCAGAATCCTGAGCCATGATTGAATTGGAAAACAACAGGACAACCAAAAAGAGCGTGATTGAGTAAAAATATTGTGTGTTCATAAAGTAAGTCCGTTTAGAGGAGTTAGCATCCATATGACTTTTCAAATATAAATGAAAAATCAGTACATCTATAAAGTTCTTGATTTATATCAGATATTATATTTATTCTGCCAATATATGCCACAAGTAATACCATTGATTATAAGCAATCAATTAACTTTTCATGAGAATTCTCGAATAACAGCCTCAAACTTGCAAGGTTGATAGAATAAGCATGTTTTAATGACAATTACTGTCATCAAACTGATGCCTTAGAAGTATCTCTTATGAGGCAGTTGATTAAACGATTTGACCAACTACTCTTTCTGAATGATTTAAAACACCCTCTAAAAAATATAGGCCAGGTGTATAACTAACGCTTATTATTTTCAGTAATTAAACCCAAAGCATGCAGCGCTGTGTACACGGTCAAAGGATATCGCTGTGGAACTTTGAGAATCTTTCCTGTATGTTTTAATGAGTAGACCCCTCTTGACCACAAAGCAATGATGCGAATGGCATGCTTGAACACCACTAATTTGGTCAAATCAGGCCATGCTGACAACTTCACTGGGGTGGTCAAGTCAATACCCGTAGGAATCTTACCTTTGCTGGCATTAATGCTACTGAGCCAAACGAAAGGCTCGTAATCAAATTGGTTCAACGGGTCCAATTCGCCGCGTTTTAACTTAGGAACAAAAACTTGGGTGTCTTTATAAAATGGAATTTTATGGATGTTAACGATTTCTTCGGCGGTTTTATTATGATGAATGACTTTATTTTTCGCATCCACATAAAATGTTCCATAAACTGTTTTTACACAAGTGATTTTGTTTTTTTCCTTTGATAACTCATAGGCATCTTTTAGATAATAGAAGAAATAGTTTTTGGGGTTCAATTGAATTTTTTCGACTTGTTCTTCCACCCCAAAGTCCACATCCGGAGTTAAGCCAACATATTTTTGGGCATAAAAGCGATTGTGCTCAAATTGTATTTGCGCTGGATTGATGGCATTAGACAAGTGTCTGTTGTATATCATTTTAGGTGCTTTCTCAGCGGCTTTTCTGTTTACTTTTTCTGCCATGACTGCATAAAAGATGTCCTTAACAAGATACAAATATTCACTGAGTTGACGATTCTCTTCGGGCTTTCTGATTACATGAAATAATTCATTGTCTTTTAATTCGTCATCTTCGGTTAAAATCATCAATGGTATATCGCGTTTTTTTAATTGATCATACAACGCCATAATTTCCGCTTGTTCATCCAAGCTTTCTTGGTTGAAAAAGCACAGGTCAGCATCCTCAGGTTCTTCCATCAGTTCAATGGAGTACTTGGGATCTTTGAGACGCACCAGAATCAGCTTTTTAGAAATGTGGTCAAAATTATGAAAGCAAACAGTAACAAATTCGGTTTTGGGAGGTTGTTTATCCATGATCAGAAATTTCTGGTTTTTAACATTGTTTTTCACGCACAGTAAAGGAAGATTTTCCTGATTTACTGTCACTGATTCCAGGTCTTGCAAAACACAATAAAGACTCTACTAACAGACTCACCTCTTCTTTGTCATCAGGGTCAATACTAAAAACAGGTGCTGGGGTGCCTTGAGTCGACAAATGATTTCTAACCTGCTCTTCAACTTGTTTAATTAAGGTGTAATCACTGCCAGATACGCCCACGACCAATGCATGCCTTTCTAGGTAAGACTTGTGCTTTTTTATTTTATTTTCAAAGTTGCTCAAAGTCTTTAGATCATCCGCATCAAGCAGAAAAATCATGCCTTTAAAATCTTTCTCCGGTCGACCCTCAACAAATTCAAACAATGCTTCATCATTCCCACCAAAAAAATCAATCCTATGATCCTCATCCACCTGTAAACTACCAAAGTTCATTTTCACCTCTTTGGTAATTTCTGAGCCACTGACTTTGTATTTGTGTTTGATCACCCCATCTGGCCCATAGCCAATACAATTAATCAAGGTTTTGATATATACCGGTTCGCCAATCACCACAACATTGAATGGTTTCATTTCTTCATTACGTTACACTTAAGCAGTGAGTTATTGTAAATTATTCAATACTTTAATTGTGTAACCTTTTGTTATAAATCATGAAAAAACCATCTAAATTGATTATTTTATTGGGCCCTGTCGGGAATGATCCAAAGGTAATCACTTAAAGTGATACCTTGTAAACATTTACTTTGTGGGGT
>CALDFB010000289.1 GCA_937942365.1 uncultured Marinicella sp.
ATTATTGCCTTCAGTGCTGAAAGCATCTGCAGCATAAAACGACCGGGCTTCAAGGTAACCGCCGGCAAGAAATGATTGATGATGAAGTTGTTGTGCTTGATTAATTTTAAAGTTTTGAGCTGCATGATCTTCATAGTCAGCTGCTGCGCCAAGTAAAGTACTGCCTACGCTCAGATCGACTGCAAATATTTGTTTTTTGTTTACATGTTCTGGAAACAATGTGGCTAAAGGTATTGAGTTGGCTGTAATGTATTGTTTTATAGCGGATGTGTTTGGGTGAGCTGTTTGGCCACAAGCTGATCGAAACGAGTAATAGGCCATTTGAGCGAGTATGTCTTGCCATAAATGCAAGAGTTCCCAAGCAGCTTGTTCGCTCACAGTCTTGTAAGCGTTATCGGGTTCATTTTTTTTGGCTATGCAAGAGTGCGTAACACTGACCACTAAACGCATGCCTATTAAGTGGTAGAGGTGTTGTAACTCGATATCAAGCAAAGGGAAAATTAAGTGATAACCACCAACAATCTGAGTCGCGGCATACAAAGGATCGGGCTTATGCATCAAACCATAAGCACAAGTAATTGCCAGTTCATTGACCAACTGGGTGTGTATTGCATCACCAAAATCAATAAATCCTGTGACGGTATCTTGATTGACCAAAACATTGTTATCATTCAGGTCATTATGAATGATTTGTTTTCTTAAACTTTCGTATTCATCCATATGCTCCTTAAATTGATTGATGAAGTATGACAACACTGAACTTTGCTGTGTTGAAAACTTATCCAAATGTTCTGTGACCCAAAGGCTTTGTGCTAAATCCCAACTAAACGCTCTATTACCCGCCGGATGTTCAAATGTAGCTAAAGACAGGTTCATTACAGCAGCACTTGACCCCAAGTGATGAAGCATGTGTTCACTGTGCGGCATGAATGTAGACATCAGTGTGCCATCGAGCCAAGTGAGTATACGCATCATAATAATTTGACCGTCTTTTTGATCACATAATGTTAACCAATTTCCATGGTTATCTGGCACGATTCCAGGTAAGGACAAATCTTTTGGACTGTGCTGTTGCAAATGCTGCATCAAAGCAGATTCGAACTCAAAGTGGTCTGTTGATTCAATCAAGCTGATTTTTACTGTATAAAGTTTGCCGCTACTTTCGAACTTAAAGTTGGCATCTACATCACCAACCAAAGGGGTTAGCTGGCCCTCCATTTGATGGTATTGAATAAGCCATTTGCTTACTTGCGACGCAGTGATAGAAACATTAAATTTCATACAATCTTTTCAACAACAAGAGGATTTTTTTGCTATTGTAGTGCAACTTAATATTTTGCGGGTGCTTATATGAAAAAATTCTATTTATTGCTGTGTATTTTGGGAGGTACATCTATGGCTGCAGAACAACAAGTTGCTATTGTGATTCACGGTGGGGCTGGAACCATCAAACGCGAAAATCTCAGTGATGAACAAGAAAAAGCGATTAAAAAAGATTTGCAAGCAGCTTTGGATGCAGGCTATGCAATTTTAGAACGGGGTGGTGATTCTACCCAAAGTATCATTGCAGCGATCAAAATCCTAGAAGATTCTGAACACTTCAATGCGGGCAAAGGAGCTGTTTATACCAAGCCAGGCAAACATGAATTGGATGCATCAATCATGCGTGGTAATGATTTAGAAGCTGGTGCTGTGGCCGGAGTCTCATACACTAAAAATCCAATTTTAGCCGCTGAACAAGTTATGCTTAATTCCCCTCATGTGATGCTGGCAGGCAGTGGTGCCGACACTTTTTCTCAACTGAAAGGTTTAGAACAAGTAAAAAATAGTTATTTTGATACACCTGCCAGGTATAAAGCTTGGCAAGAAGTTGAAACGAAAACCAAAGCCAAAAATGCCGATCAAGCCTCTCAACAAGACGTATTAGATGCAGAATTTAAATTTGGTACAGTGGGTGCGGTGGCAGTAGATCAAAATGGTGACATTGCTGCTGGTACATCAACTGGTGGAATGACTTATAAAGCTTGGGGTCGAGTGGGTGATTCCCCCGTTATTGGTGCAGGCACATATGCAGATAATCGCAGTTGTGGTATTTCGGCCACCGGCCATGGTGAATTTTTTATTCGTTATACTGTTGCATCTGATATTTGTGCGCGAGTCAGGTATCAAAAACTAACCTTACAACAAGCAGCACAAGAAGTGATCATGACTGAGTTGAAAGCAGTGGGTGGCTCGGGCGGTGTGATTGGCATGGACCCAAAGGGTAAACCTGTTATGGTTTTTAATACTTCAGGCATGTACCGAGGCTATAAAACACCTGAGTCTTCAAAAGTCGCTATTTATGGTGATGAATAATTAAGGATTTCAAATCAACAGCAGAGGGCATGGTTTTTTCCAGCCCTCTGAAACGAGTTTGTGTAAGAAGATTTATTCAACTTTATAAACCACAGTTTCCCAGTCTTCGGTATCATTACTAGATGTATCAAAACCGACGTAATAAGTTTTGTTTTCTTCAACTTTTAATTTCAAAGTCATTTTTTTAGCATCCATAGATCGCTTTTGTCTGGTCGAGATGAACTGTTTGGTATATCTTTGATCAACAGTGGCAGCAAATTTTAATTCGTATTCACCTGGTTTAAGCCAAGCTGCCTCAGATTGAGCGCTGACATTTTCCCCATTAACAGTCAAAAGCCTTACGGGTGATATTTGTTTTGTTAGCTGAGGGTGGTTCAAAATGATTCTAGCAGATGGGTCGTTTTGGGAAACAAAGCTGGATGCAAAGACAGTGCTAGAGAGCGATAGAATAACTATCAACATTAATTTTTTCATTCCTGACTCCTGATTTATTATTTATTATTTATTATGGTCTTGAAATATTACACCTACGAAACTGAATGTAGTATGAATCTACACATACTGTAGCTAAAGCACAAGACCTGTGAAGCAATTAATTGTTACATTGTGACATAAATTCTTGTTTAATAGCGCCTTAATTCAGTTTGTTTAAAGGGTCATTTCATGATTGAAGAAAATTGGAGAAAGGGTTTGTTATTGTCATTGATAACAGTTCTGTTCTGGAGTACTTTACCAGTAGCACTGAAATTAAGCCTCGGCGCAACAGATGCGATGACCTTAACCTGGTTCAGGTTTTTAACCGCAGGAGTTTTCACTGCGGTGATTATCATCATCAGGAATAAAGCTGCAGAGTTCAAAGGATTGAAAACAGCACAATGGATTTGGTTGTGCCTGGGTGCTGTGATGTTGATCGGAAACTATGTTTTGTTTTTAGTAGGTATGGAAATGACCTCACCTGCCAATGCCCAAGTATTTATTCAACTGGCTCCTCTTTTGATGACCTTAGGTGGTGTGTTCATTTTTAAGGAATCATTCAGTCGCTTTCAAATGTTTGGGGTGGTTGCTATTGTCATAGGCTTGAGTTTGTTCTTCAGTGACCAAATCCAGCAAATCATCAAAAGCGATTACACCACAGGGATATGGGTTATGTTTGCAGCGGCCTTATCTTGGGCGATTTATGCCTTGATTCAAAAGAAATTAGCAACGGTACTTTCTTCACAGAGTATCTTGTGTTTTATTTATGCTTTTGCCACAGTAGGACTGTTCTTCTGGAGCGATTTGGACAATCATGCAAACATCTCCTCATTACAGTGGTGGGCAATTGCTTATGCATGCATCAATACGGTCATTGCGTATGGTGCTTTTGCCGAAGCTTTGAACCACTGGAATGCATCTCGAGTTGGTATGGTGTTGGCTTTAACCCCTGTGACTACCTTGTTATTTATCAATACATTCGCTTATTTTTTCCCACATTTATTGGCCGCAGAAAAAATTGAAGTTGTGGGTTACATGGGTATGGTTTGTATTGTTTTTGGTTCAATGTTGGCAAGCATGAAAAAATAAATTTAAGTCATTATTTTTGTTACCTGTGGCACTGTTTAAATTGAGTCGCGTTGCGTATAGTAATTATTAAACGCTAACTATGAGGTACAAAACATGGCTAAAAAAGATAACAATGATCCCAAAAAACAGACTGTAGACAAAACTGAGAAAGATTCCAATGTGGTAACTGATAAAGTCGAAGCAAAAGTTTCAGAAAGTGAAACCGCAGATGTTAAAAAAGAACAGCATGCTGAATCAACGGAAGCGCAAAGCGGCTCTCATATCAACAGTGATATGTTAGTCAGAATTTTATTGGCATTGATATTCGCTTTGATTGGCTGGGTTTCTTTGTGGGTATTTGGTGTGGTTGTTTTGGTTCAATTTGGCTTTTTGCTGATTACAGGAAGCCTCAATAAAAACTTAAAAGCATTCAATGGTGAGTTGGGTGAATACTTGTCTGACATCATTGCTTTCGTTGGTTTTCAAAAGGATGAAAAACCATTTCCATTCCAGGCTTGGCATTATGATGATGACAAAAAACCTGAAAATGGAGAACCGGCACAATAAATTAAAATTTCATTAATTACTCCTCTTTATTGAAATCACTTACGCCAGGTATTAACCTGGCGTTTTTTTGTGGTGTTAATTCCTGAAAAACGCGTTCGGTTGGTGATCTGACAATCGTGGTTAACTCTGAATATATTGTATAAAGGCAGTCATGTTTGATAAATTTAGTTTAAGCAGTGGTGGTTGCATGTGAATGCCTGTAATATATTCTTAATCTTAAGGTCTTAAACTTGCATGAAAACATATGAATTAAAAGGGTACACCTTGGTGCTGGATAAAGTCGTTTTTGTCAGTGCCGTATTTACCGCAGATCATGAAGAGGGCAAACAGTTTAATGTTCGCTTGGTTGGAGATTTGTTGAAATTTAAATTCCCAACACACGCTGATGCTGTTTTAGCTCGTGAACTGCTGGTTAAATCAATCAAGGAGGTTTAAATGATGAATTTAGAGTTAGGTGGTAAAACAGCCATAGTTTGTGGCTCTACTCAAGGCATGGGCTTAGCTATTGCCGAACAGTTAGCAACTCAAGGTGCGCACGTTGTTATGGTCGCTAGAAATGCTGAAAAATTAGATCAAGTGGTGCAAAACTTATCAGCCAAGCAAGATCAAAATCACCACACCGTTAGCGCAGATTTTTCTAACCCTGAAGAATTAAAAACTGCCATTGAAAAACATTTAATTCAATACCCGCAAGTTCATATTCTGGTGAATAACACCGGTGGACCGGCACCAGGATTAGCCAAAAATGCTGCCTTAATAGATTACCAAGCGGCTTTTAACCAACATTTAATATGCAATCAAATTTTGGCTCAAGCGGCTGTGCCAGCTATGCAGGCTGCTGGTTATGGTCGTATCATCAATGTCATATCCACTTCGGTGAAACAACCCTTGCCAAATCTAGGTGTATCAAACACAGTTCGTGGTGCCGTGGCAAGCTGGGCTAAAACATTGGCTAACGAGCTTGGACCTTACAATATCACAGTTAATAACGTATTGCCTGGTGCAACCGAAACAGGTCGATTGTCCGCAATTTTCGAAAACAAAGCAAAGAAAACTGGCATGAGTGTTCAACAAGTCATTGAGCATGAGAAGTCGATTATACCCATGCGGCGTTTTGGAACGCCTCAAGAGTTTGCTAATGTGGTTGGTTTCCTGGCATCGACAGCCAGTGCTTACATCAATGGAGTCAATATTCCAGTAGATGGTGGTCGAACTGCATGTCTCTAGCACGACAAGAGATGCTAAAAATACAGAATCTGATCAATGGTCAAATGCTTGATCCTGTGGATGGGAAGTACTTGGACAATTTTGAACCTGCCACAGGTCAACTGTATGCCTTAACACCTGATTCAAACGAGCGTGATTTACAGCTGGCAATAGATGCTGCTGACCATGCTTTTCCTGACTGGAAAAACATTTCGTCTGAGAACAGGGCTCAAGTTTTACATCGCTTGGCTGATTTGATTGAACACAATCAAGATGATTTGGCGCGTGCTGAGGCCATTGACAACGGCAAACCAATCACCTTGGCTAAGAATGTTGACATTTATCGAGCTGCCGCAAATATACGCTTTTTTGCCAATGCCTGTACACAATTCAGCAGTGAGGCACATGCCATGGAAGAAGTGGCCATTAATTACACCTTACGAGATCCGTTAGGTGTAGTGGCGTGTATTTCGCCATGGAATTTACCGCTTTATTTATTTACCTGGAAAATTGCACCTGCTTTGGCCACCGGTAACACAGTGCTGGCTAAACCTTCAGAAATCACCCCAATGACAGCCTACCTCTTTTCTCAATTGTGTATAGAAGCAGGTTTACCTGCTGGTGTGCTCAATGTATTACATGGATCAGGGCAGTCAATAGGAGCGCCACTAACAACGCACCCTAAAATTAAGGCTGTTAGCTTCACCGGCGGTTCAAATACTGGCACTACAATTAAGCAGGCTACAGCTATTCATCATAAAAAATTGTCGCTAGAGCTGGGTGGGAAAAACCCGACTTTGGTGTTCGCTGATTGTGATTTTGATAGAACAGTGAAAGAAGTGGCACGTTCAGCCTTTGCGAATCAAGGACAAATATGCTTATGTGGTTCCAGAATATACATTGAACAATCTATTTTTGATCGATTCACTGAAGCATTGATTGAACAAGTAGAACAATTAAATGTAGGTGACCCTCTTAATGCAGATACTCAATTAGGTGCCTTGGTTTCTGAGTCTCATATGAACAAGGTACTTAGTTATATAGAATTGGCCCAAGCAGAAGGTGGGAAAATCCTCACTGGTGGTAACCAAATGCATATGGATGGACGTTGTTCAGGTGGTTATTTTATCAAACCAACCATCATTGCTGGCTTAGCAAATAACTGCAGAACCAATCAAGAAGAAATTTTTGGGCCGGTGTGCACAGTCCAAGCGTTCAACGACGATGTGCAAGCCCTAATGATGGCGAACGATTCAGAGTATGGGTTAGCAGCCAGTATTTGGAGTCAGGACATCAGCCGCTGTCATCTAATGGCTAAACAATTGAACACAGGAATTGTTTGGATTAACTGTTGGTTGTTACGTGATTTACGTACCCCATTTGGTGGCATAAAAGCCTCTGGCTCTGGACGTGAGGGTGGCTTAGAAGCTTTGCGCTTTTTTACCGAGCCTAAAAATGTATGTATTCAATTTAATTCTTGAATATGAACTTCCAACATTTTTTTTCTATCCCTTATTGGCAAATAACCTCTTTTTCTTTGAAACAACCAAATTTTAAATTTAGTTTCCCATGTGGTATTACCCAGTAATTCATCATCCGATTCAGATGGTCCATAAACCATATCTAGATCACCAACATCCAAAGCATGTTTTTCTAGGACATTAAAAAGCTCTAAACATAAAGCTGGATCAAATCCAGCTTTAATACAAATGTCAATAGCTCTGCGATCGGCATCACATTCATTTTCAGGGCCGAATATTCTGGATTCAAAAGCTCTATAAGGCGCCATTAGAAGTAATTGTAAATTAAATGAAGATATGTTTCTAAACCAGGAAGGGAAAACAGAAAAATGGCCTAGCTCATGATGTGCCATTTCATGTGCAATTAGAAAAGCTAAAATTTCATCTGTTCTGCATAACTCAAATAACTTTCTAGATATGAAAATATATTTACCAGGTGCTGTAAATGCATTGAACTGATCTAGCCAAGGAATGACGATTTGAAAATCGGTATAAATAGCTTGTGTGGATTTAAATTGGTTCATTATTTTGTTTATTTTATCAATAGCCCAGTCTGATTTTTCAATAACGCAATTTTCAGAAATTGCATTAAATATCATGGACCCTAGTTCATGTAAGTCTTCTTGTGGCATATTTGAATGAATTATGAATTACTTTAATTTTACTTTTTTTTGTAATCATTTCGTTAAGTAAAGGTCTTAGTCTTTAGTCGCTGAGAAACAAAGGTACTTTTGGCACATTAAATAAGAGTAGTTGGTGGCTAACATAAACTTATCGTACCAATTAATAATTTAAGTGGTTGACGTACGTTAGACTTAGTAGTATAATTATTGCATAAAGTCGTTTATACAAGACAGATATGGTTATAAATATATCAGTGAGGATTTTGTATTAGACGATGCAAGCTTTGGAGTTACAGAAATTTCCTCCCCTAACGCTTTTAACTCTCTGATTTCTGTAACTCCACCCTTCTGATTATCATTGGGAATGATGCCTTGTGAGCCAAGACACACCTAGCTTTTTTGGTGACTTTTCATTGTCAATGTCATGGGTTTATTAACAGACATAACATAAATTGAGTAACCTCTTATTATTTTTCCTACTCAATAAAATCTGCTTTAACCGTCCTTTCCCTTTTTATTATAAACCGAAAACGGCATAATACTCCAAACTGTTTTTAATTTTTTTAATCCATTCATGTTCAATCAATCAGATATCGTTAGAATTAAATTGCTTGAAGTTGATAATGCACAACATTTAGCGGGTGATCTTTTTGAACGCAAATTTAATCATCCGATTCCTGATTTTCCAACACACTTTGTGCTGGTGGCTTATGATAACCAAGACCACATATTGACGCTGGGTTATGTACACTTTATTCAGCACCAGAACATGTATTTGGGTGGTGGTATGTGTGTCAATAATCGCGCCATACGCCAATTGACTAAAAGCATGAGGAAACGATTGAGCCAACAAGGTGGAGTGGCATTTTATATGTTGTCTGAAGCCGTTAAAAAACTCGATGATTGTGATGCTGTTTTTGGTTATGTAGGTCATAAAGGCGCCTATAAAATTGATTTGGCAGTTGGTTTTGAGCAGACTGAACATCCACATCTGATTGTTTATTGGAAAGCAGACCTTAATGAAATACAAAAACAAAACACTGTTCAAACTGCATATGAGTTTGGGCCTTTTTAATGGTAAGCCTTAAAATTTAGTTCAACAATAGCAAGCCAAAAAGAAATTAAATAAGGAGTACAGCATGGCATATGATTATGATTTATTGGTAATAGGCGCAGGTTCAGGTGGCGTCAGAGCAGCAAGAATTGCCGCAGGTTATGGCAAGAAGGTTGCCATTTGTGAATCAGATAAAGTTGGGGGGACATGTGTCATTCGTGGTTGTGTGCCTAAAAAATTGTTTGTGTATGCCTCACAATATAAAAAAATGTTCAAAGCCGCCAAAACGTTTGGCTGGGATATTGATAGCCAATTTAATTGGCCAACTTTATTAAAAAACAAAGATGATGAAATCAATCGACTCAATGGCATCTACCTGAAATTACTAGCCAATGCCGGTGTGGAACTGATCAAAGGCCATGGTTCATTTGTTGATGAACACGTGGTTGATATTGGAGGACAGCATTACACGGCTGAAAATATTTTGATAGCCACAGGTGGAACACCTACTGTTCCTGATATGCCAGGCAGTGAATATGTCATTACTTCCAATGAGGCCCTTGATTTAGCAGAATTACCCAAGTCGATAACTATAAACGGTGGTGGTTACATCGCTGTTGAATTTGCAGGTATATTTAACGCCCTGGGTGTTAAGGTGAATTTAGTCTACAGGGGTGAACAAATACTTCGCGGTTTTGATGATGAAGTGGCTGGGTTTGCTCAAAATTCATTCACTGATGCAGGCATCAATGTGATGACCATGACAGAAATAACTGCCATTAAAAAAGATGCTGATAGTTACATATGCGAATCAAATCAAGGAGACATTCATTCTGATGTGGTGTTTTTTGCGACCGGTAGAAAGGCCAACACCCAATCGCTGAATTTAGCCCAAGTAGGGGTACAAACAAAACCCAATGGACAAGTTGTGGTCAACAAAGAACAACAAACTAACCTACCACATATATTTGCGGTAGGTGATGTCTGTAATTCCGATAACTTAACACCAGTTGCCATTCGAGAAGGCCATTATTTGGTCAACCGTTTGTTCAACGGAGGCGATCAATATGCAGAATACGATTACATTCCAACCACCGTGTTTTCACAACCAGAAATTGGAACTTGTGGTTTAACCGAAGCAGAGGCTAAGACACAATACAAAAATATTGAATGTTTCACCAGTACATTTCGAGCCATGAAATACGCCATGAGTGAAGTCACTGAAAAGACCTTCATGAAAATTGTGGTTAACACCGATACAGACCAAGTGCTTGGCATGCATGTATGTGGCGCCGATGGCGGTGAAATGATCCAAGGTTTTGGTGTAGCCATTAAACAAGGCCTGACCAAAACCCAGCTTAACAGCACCATAGGTATTCATCCAACTTCGGCCGAAGAGTTTGTTACACTCTAACTGCAGTTCTGAAAAACTTAGTATGCGTGAAAAGTCGCTCACTGAGTACTTAAACCAGCTCAGCATAGGCTTGGCCTAAATGAATTATATTTAATGATCAAAATTTCATATAAAGAACAGCAAAGGAATTAAGTATGACTGTAGCCAGAAATCAACAAATTTGTGTCGAAGAAACGCCTTAGCATAACAATTAACAAAGTGCGATTTTCACGAAGTGAAAGAAGCACTGCTGTGTTTGTGGTCTTGCGTACCATGTTGGGAGTCGATGCGTTCGCAGAGCCTTCCTTTGTGGTAAAGGTCAACTCACTGGAAAGTGTTTTGAACACAGGAGGCAATGGCTGATTCATCGCATCAAACAAGTTACTTCTGTATTAGCTATTGATGTGTGTTCTTATGCCATAGCACAGGCAATGAAGCAGGAACGGTTTCTGCACAGCAGAAGAAGTCCATGCTGAATGCCGTCGTGCGTGAGCAATCATTTTCACATTGTGTTGAAGGTTAACTCCACTGAACAATGGAGTGCCACCCAAGTATTAATGACTTGGTGTTCTTTGTACTCATTACCCGTACTTT
>CALDFB010000290.1 GCA_937942365.1 uncultured Marinicella sp.
TCACCACTGACGTTTTCATCAGTATTCTCATCGTTTGATTCATAGGTAAAGTGTCCAGAGAAGCAATCGAAAATTTCTAGAGAGCCTTCGCCCCATTGGATAAGTTCAATGGGTTGAGAGTTAACGAAAATCCCACCTGAGGTTGAATAAATATTGAAATTTGCAACGCCGTCAATGATGTCTCCTTGTAAAGTGAACCACCGTTGCTTTCCACCTTCTTGGTCATATGTGTACCAAAACCCTGCAATTTTGGTTCCGTCATTAAGGACTTCAAAATTTATACCTTGGCCATTATGCTCTGGGAAATACCACGTACCATTATGCTCTGTAGTTATAGGTATAGTTGTTCCTTCTTTTGTATTGAAGGCCAATAACAAATTTTCTTGTAAAACAGAGCCTATATTAGGCCCATTGTAAAAAAAGTCATTGGCTGTGGTTACAATAACTGCATCATATTGAGGGATCACAAATATAAACTGTCCGCCATAGCCATTGGCATAATACATGTCTGTAGGGCGATCATTGGCATCTGTGATTTGCGTAATCCACCATTGATAACCATATCCGCCATTTTCGGAAAAAACATCAGGGTCTTATTGCGCATCACTGTATTTTTGGACTGATTGGTTGATCCAGTCTTCTGATATCAATCTGTTGTTTTGCCACATGCCATTGAGTCTGTAAAGTTCCCCAATTTTCGCCATGTCTATCGGTTTCAACCAAAGTCCATAGCCCAAAGGTTCTAATCCAAAAGGAAAATTGGTAATGCCTTGGCCTTGGCTGGCACCTCCATCGACTAATTCCCAGTGAGTATCAGTTATGCCCAGTGGCTGGAATAACTCAGTAACAGCAAACTCATACACATCTCTATCAGTTCTGTTATTTAAAATGGGGCTCATCAAGGAAGAATGTCCAGTACTGTAAGTGAAATTTTGATCAGGTGCTTCTGTGATTGCAGCACTTACGGCGAATTTATACCAATCACTGGTTCTGATCATTCGAAACATTGGGTTGTTGGGGTTGCCAAAGGAAGTACTCCATTCATCCCACTGGTAACCATGCCTCTGTGATAGTAAGTTGTGTAATTTAATTGAATTGGCCTGCTGTATGTTTGGAATGTTGCTGTATTGAGGCAAATACTCCATGATCGAATCATTTAAATCAATTTGTGCCCCATTAAATTGGGCTATACCTAATAAAGCTGAACCTACGCTCTTGGTGACTGAGTAAACAGGCCGCTTTTCCCCAGAATTACCAAAATATTTTTCCGTAATCAGCTGGCCATCTTTGATGATAATCAACGACCTTGTATTGCCAAATTGTCCAGACTCAATTTGATCAATAGCAGCATCAATATACTGTGGGTTCATGCCTGCATTTTCAGGGGTGTTAGTGGGCCAATCAAAAGATTGAGCTAACGTGACTCCCAAGTTTAGTATTGCGATACAACTTATTGAAATTAAATAAGTAAATTTATAGAAAGGTGGTTTTTTCATATGATACATATGGAATTTAACTCTATAGATTATAGCACGCCTGACTTGGGGCGTATTTTTATACCAGTTTTGAAGTAAATAATTTAAATATGCAGGAACTTAAATTGGCTTTATTGCAGTATAATGTTTCATTAAAATTTGCCATGTAATTTATAACATCGATTAACAATCATTCATTGGGGACACCATGCCAGATAACTTTCAGGGTTTTAAAACCATTCATTACAGTAAAGATAAACAAATAGCTAGAATCACTTTAAATCGCCCAGATAAACTCAATGCTTTTTCAGCTCAAATGCACAGTGAGTTTTTTGCAGTTTTAAACGATGTTGCCGGTGATGGTGATATCCGTTGTGTTTTATTGACTGGTGCTGGTAGAGGTTTTTGCGCAGGACAAGATTTAGGAGAGCGCAAAGGTGGAGAAAAAATGGACTTGGGTGAAAAACTTGAAAATGGCTATAACAAGAATCTGCGGTTGTTGAAATCTATACAGGCGCCGATCGTTTGTGCGGTCAATGGTGTTGCTGCTGGCGCTGGTGCTAATATTGCATTGAATTGTGATATTGTTGTGGCAAAAAAATCAGCCAAGTTTATTCAGTCTTTTTCAAATATAGGTTTGATACCTGATTGTAATGGTACTTGGATATTACCTAAGTTAATAGGATTGGCCAAAGCTAAAGCCATTGCCATGTTGGGTACACCTGTTATGTCCGAACAGGCTGTTGAATGGGGCATGATTTATCAGGCGATAGCAGATGAAGAATTCGAAGCGGAAGTAAATAACCTGGTTAATAATTTAGTGCAACGTCCAACCAGGGCTTTATCTTTCATTAAAAATATTTTTGAGGAATCATACAGTAATCCATATGGGGCACATTTAGATCGTGAGCGAGATATTCAAAGGGTTTGTGGTTTAAGTGATGATTTTGCTGAAGGTGTCACTGCTTTCAATGAGAAAAGACCCGCTGAATTTAAAGGTAGGTGAATCAATGAGTGCAGAAATCAAACAGGTAGGCGTGGTAGGTGCTGGTACCATGGGAATTGGCATTTGCGAGGTTGCGGCCAATTTTGGACAGCAAGTTTTGCTGTTTGACCTGAATCAAGAAATGGCTCATAAAGCGTTGAACAGTATGGAAGAACGCCTTAAAAGAAGGGCGTTTAAGGGCAAGATCACACAAGATCAAGTCAAGGATATTATGGCCAGAATTGAAGTGGTTGATGACTTAGCAAAATTCAATGTGTGTGACTTAGTGATAGAAGCGATCATTGAGAATTTAGAAATTAAACAACAATTGTTTCAAAAACTAGAGGTCATCACTTCCAGCTTGGCATTGTTAGCTACCAACACATCATCGATATCCATCACTGCCATAGCAGCTGGCATGAAAAATCCCTCGCGTTTATTCGGCCTGCATTTTTTTAACCCTGCGCCGGTCATGAAATTGGTGGAAGTCATTTCTGGATTGTTAACAGATCCAGAACATTTAGCGTTGGGTAAATCGATGTGTAAAGCCTGGAACAAAGTACCAGTACTTGCCAATTCAACGCCTGGCTTTATTGTTAATCGTGTGGCTCGTTCTTTTTATGGGGAGCCATTGAAAATGTTGCAGGAACAGTTGGCCGACTTTGTACAGATTGATGCGGTCATGACAGAAGCGGCTGGTTTCAAAATGGGGCCATTTAAGTTAATGGACCTGATAGGTATTGATATCAATTACGCCGTGAGTCAGACGGTTTATGAATCGATGTTTAACGACCCAAAATTCAGACCTTCGCTTATTCAAGGCGAAATGGTTGATGCCAATACATTAGGCAAGAAAACTGCTCAAGGCTTTTATAATTATCTTGAAGGTGCAGCTAAACCCCAAGCAGAATATGTTCACAGCGATGCACAATTTGATGAACTTACTGTTCCCGAGGTAGAAACATTTTTCAGCGCCATGTTCAGTCAATTTGAATACGATAAACGTAAGTGGCAAGGTGACCAAGTGATCATCAGTGGCTGTATTTTACAAATGTCAGATGGACGTTTGGCAAAAACCAGGGAACAAGAAATAAAGGCTCCAGTATGTTTGGTGGATTTATCTTTTGACTATGTGAACAGCCAAGCGGTTCACCTTTGTTTTAGCCCTGGAGTTGATACTTTTATGCAAAATCGCATCGTAGCTCTGTTCAACCACATGGGCAAAAAAGTTATGGTTTGTGATGATCAGCCTGGTTTAATGGCTCTTCGAACCATGGTGATGTTGATCAATGAAGCTGCCGATGCTGTGTTCAACGGCGTTTGCACCGCAGAGGATGTTGACTTGGCCATGCGTTATGGCGTCAATTACCCGAAAGGATTATTGGCTTTTGCTGAACAAATGGGTTGGGCACATGTGGCCATGACCTTGGAAAATTTACAACAATGGTTTGGAGATGATCGATATAGGTTATCCCCATACATCAGGAACCAACTATGACTAATGTATACATATGTGATGGAATAAGGACGCCCATTGGACGATATGGTGGCTCTTTGGCCAGTATCAGACCGGATGACATGCTGGCACATGTGATTCGTGAGTTGACCATTCGAAACCCAGCACTGCCCATAGATGATATAGATGATGTCATCGCAGGATGTGCCAACCAATCTGGGGAAGATAATCGCAATGTGGCGAAGATGTCGGCTTTGTTAGCAGGCTTGCCCACCAATGTAGCAGGCATGACCTTGAATCGTTTATGTGCCTCAGGTTTGGATGCCATAGCAACAGCTGCCAGAACCATTGCTTTTGGAGATGCCGAGGTGATGATTGCTGGTGGTGTTGAATCCATGTCTCGCTCTCCATTTGTGATGCCAAAGGCAACCACCGCCTTTTCAAGGCAAGCAGAAATTTTTGATACCACTATGGGTTGGCGGTTTATTAATCCTAAATTACAAAAACAATACGGTACTGACTCTATGCCTGAAACTGGTGAAAATGTAGCAGAGAAGTTTAAGATCAGCCGTGAAGATCAGGATTTATTTGCTTTTCGCAGCCAGCAAAAAACCGCAGCGGCACAAGAACAAGGTTTGTTTCAAGAGGAAATAGTTGCAGTCAATATCCCACAACGTAAAGCTGAAGATTTTGTTTTCGCTACAGATGAACATCCAAGGGCATCGACCAAATTAGAAAAACTGGCGCAGTTAAAAACACCGTTTAGAGTCAACGGCACAGTCACTGCCGGTAATGCTTCGGGTATCAATGATGGCGCTTGTGCTTTGTTAGTGGCGTCTGAAACAGCTGTAGCAAAATACGGATTGAAACCATTGGCTAGATTTGTAGGAGCCAATGTGGCTGGTGTTGATCCTGATGTGATGGGTATTGGCCCAGTGCCAGCCACCAAACAATTATTAAAACGTAATGATTTATCCATCGATGATATAGATGTGATTGAGCTGAATGAAGCATTTGCCTCACAAGGCTTGGCAGTTATGCGGATGCTGGGCATTGCGGATGATGATCCACGTGTTAACCCCAACGGAGGTGCCATTTCACTTGGGCACCCATTGGGGATGAGTGGTGCTCGTTTGGCTTTGACAGCGACTCGCCAATTACAAAGGACAGGTGGTCGCTATGCATTGTGTACCATGTGCATTGGTGTGGGGCAGGGGATGGCTTTATTACTTGAACGGGTTTAAAAAATACAGGCCACAGGTCGTTCATTGAACTGATTCGAAGCAAGCCATGACTGAATAAATTAGAAATTATCACGCACTGAGTTAATCAGAAGTTGCCATGCACTAAGTTAATCAGAAGTTGCCGCACACTGAGCGGAGCCGAAGTGAAGAACCTATTAACTTTCAAAATACCAGTTCTGTTTTTTTAACTAACAAGAGCCACAATTTTGCTTTTATTTCAAAAAACGTTCTGTAATGAATGTAAGCCCAAAAATTTACGCAAAGTTCATGCACAACAGGTTAAAATAATGACTTCTTTTACGCCAGAGAATGATTATGTACTCACAAGGGTTAACCGATGCCAAAGGTCAAGAAGAACCGGCTGATTTATTGGCCGAGTTTCAAGCTAAAATTGATCGAGAAGAGAAGATAGAACCACGTGACTGGATGCCTGCAGCATACCGAAAAACTTTGATCAGACAAATGTCTCAACATGCACATTCTGAAATTGTTGGACAGTTACCAGAAGGTAATTGGATCACCAGGGCACCCACCTTGAATCGTAAAATGATTTTGTTGGCCAAAGTTCAAGATGAAGCTGGTCATGGCTTATATATCTATTCTGCAACAGAAACCTTGGGTGTTTCTCGCGATCAGTTAACCGATGAATTATTAACCGGTAAAGCCAAGTATTCTTCCATCTTTAATTATCCCACGCCGTCATGGGCTGATATGGGTGCTATCGGTTGGCTGGTAGATGGCGCAGCGATCATGAATCAAGTGCCGCTTTGTAGGGCTTCCTACGGCCCTTATGCCAGGTCTATGGTGCGGATTTGTAAAGAGGAGAGCTTTCATCAAAGACAAGGGTATGAAATCATGACTGTTTTGGCTCGCGGTTCACAAGCACAAAAAGACATGGCACAACGGGCACTGAACAGAACTTGGTGGCCTTCTTTGATGATGTTTGGACCGAGTGATAAAGACTCTAAACATTCTGAACAATCTATGAAGTGGAAAATCAAAAGGTTTTCCAATGATGATTTGCGGCAAAAATTTATTGATGCCACAGTACCTCAAGCAGAACATTTAGGCTTAACCATTCCAGACCCTGATTTAAAGTGGAATGAAGAAACCGGTCATTATGACCATGGTGAAATTGATTTCAATGAATTGTTTCAAGTGATCAAAGGCAATGGTCCATGTAATAAAGAACGTTTACAAGCGCGAATTAATGCCCATGAATCGGGCGCTTGGGTTAGAGAAGCTGCAGCAGTTTTTCAACAGCTCCAAAGCGAAAAAAATAAAAGTGAGGCGGCCTGATGTCTGAGCTGAAATTATATGAAGTCTTTATTCGTGCTAAATCAGGTTTAAACCACCGTCATGTTGGATCATTACATGCCAGTGATGCCCAAATGGCTTTATTGAATGCTCGGGATGTTTACACCAGAAGAAAAGAGGGTGTGAGCATTTGGGTGGTTGAAGCAGAACATGTCACTGCATCTAACCCCGAACAAGAGCATGAATGGTTTGATCCAGCTGAAGATAAAGTCTATCGACACCCGACTTTTTATCCTTTAGACAAAGAAGTGGAAAACATGTGATGACAAATTCAATAGATAACAAAGCTTTGTATGCATATTTATTGCGCTTAGCTGATTCATCATTAACCATGGGGCAAAGGTTGGCGGAATGGTGCGGACATGGCCCTTATTTAGAAGAAGATGTGGCTTTGACCAATGTGTCGTTAGATATGATTGGCCATGCCAACATATTTTATCAAATGGCTGCAGAGTTGAGTGATGAAGCTCAGACGGCTGATGAATTGGCTTTTTTGCGAGATGCACATCAATACCGTAACCCCATCATCACCGAATTACCCAAGGGAGATTTTGCATTTACCATGATGAAGCAATATTTCATGGATACATTTAATTTCTTTTTGTATGAAGGACTCAGTCAATCAAGCCATGAGCCCTTGGCATTGGCTGCACAAAAAGCTTTGATGGAAGTTAAGTACCATTTGAAGCGCAGCGAAACGTGGTTAGAACGTTTATCATTAAGCACCGAAGAAGCCAGCAAACGTATACAAAAAGCATTGGATGACCTGTGGTTTTATACACCTGAACTGTTTGAAACTGACGCTACCATGAATAAGTTATTCCAACAAGGTGTGATTGGAGATTATGGTGAATTGAAAAAAAAATGGGATTCACATGTGCAAGCTCATATGAATCATTGTGAATTGAATTTACCTGAAACTGGCTGGGTTGCGACAGGTGGACTGGAAGGCGAACATTCTGAACATTTGGGTTATATGTTGGCTGAGATGCAATTTTTACAGCGTGCCTATCCAAACAGCCAATGGTGATGACAGTAACCGATCAGGCTGATAACTGTTTCAGTAAGAAAGAAATTTTGTCTATTTTATCAACTGTCAAAGACCCGGAAATTCCTGTTATCAGTATTCAGGATTTGGGCATCCTACAAAATGTTGATGTGAGTGGTCAAACTGTTCGAGTTGATATCATCCCTACTTACAGTGGTTGTCCTGCCATGCATACCATCAAAACCGATATCAAACAGGCTTTGGGGCAACATGGTGTGGTTGATATGGAAGTGAGGTTATTAGATCAACCAATCTGGACAACTGACATGATTAGCCCCAAAGGTAGGGCTGCCATGCAAGCTTATGGTATAGCGCCTCCTTTATCTATTAATGAAAAAAAAATTTCTTGTCCGCAATGTGACTCTACTCATACCACTTGTATCAGCGAATTTGGTTCAACAGCGTGTAAAGCCTTATATCGATGCGAAAGTTGTTTAGAACCTTTTGATTACTTTAAATGCCATGCATAAATTCCATTCTTTAAAAATTAAATCAACACAAGCTCAACCTAATGCGGTAATTTGGACCTTAGAAATTCCTGAGGATTTTAAGGATGAGTTTAAATTTCTGGCTGGTCAACATCTGACTTTTAAGGCACAAATCAATGGAGAGGAGTTAAGGCGCAGTTATTCAATTTGTTCCTCGCAAAACCGTCACAATGAACTGGATGTGTTAATCAAAGCTGTTGATAAAGGGCGCTTTTCTCAATTTGCTCAACAAGTTAAAGCAGGCACGAAAATAGAAGTTTTACCACCCACTGGGCATTTTAAACTTTTGCCTCAGGAAGGTGCACACTATGTGGCGTTCAGTGCTGGCTCTGGTATCACTCCAGTTATGGGGATGATTTATGCAGCATTAGAACAAACTAATACGGCTGAATTCATCTTGTTTTACGGCAACAGTAAGACCTCAGATGTGTTACTCCATGAACAAATTGCCTATTTGAAGGATCGATTTGGAACACGTTTCAGTGTTCACTATTTCTTATCACAACAAAAAGTTGACATGCCCTTGTATCAAGGGCGTTTTGATGCAAAAAAAGTCAAGCTTTTGAATGAGCACCTGGTTAAGCACATCGATGCTGATGGCTATTTTGTTTGTGGACCAGGCCCTATGATTGATGTGGTTTGCGAAGCTTTGAATGATTTGGGCATTGATCAAAAATTGATTCATAATG
>CALDFB010000291.1 GCA_937942365.1 uncultured Marinicella sp.
ACAGTGGCCCACCATTTGTTCATTGCCCTTGCTTTTTTATGGCTGCTCTTTTCAGTAGGTACGATACTTTGATTCAGTTGAAAACCTTTGCTGCGAATGGTTTTGATCACTTCCCCATCAGGTTTGATTGCTTTAAAAGACTGACGAATGTGTTGTATCACTTGAAAAACAGCATTTTCAGTGACAATCCGACCCCAAACGTTTTCCATCAACTCATCATAGTTAATTAATTTATTGGGGTTCTCTATGAAATAATTAAGTACACGCGTCCCCAAACCACTTAACATGACTGAATTGCCTTGGTACCTTAATTCACCTAAAGTACTTTCGTATTCTATCGAGTCCAAAAAATATATCATGCCAACAATCAGTTTAAAAAAAAGCGAAACTCATTGTACTGTACTTATGACGTTGATCAAGCGCCAAATTAATTAAGAGCCTTTCCTACATCAAAGATGGACTGATCTTCTTGAGAGCGCCTTGATTGATTCATTTTCCTTTGCTTACCTTTAAGCATCTAGGCTGGGTTCCTGCGATTTTCACTCACTGAAAATGATATGAGTGGATGCCCATCCGAACTATCATACATGCCAATACATCTCCTGATTAGTTTTAAACTTTTAACAAACCTATAAAAATAACATAGGTACAAAAACCAACTTTGAAAACTTAAAAAAACAACTGGTAATATAAAGCACAATCCCACAATACAGAACTTTGAGCTATACTGTACAACTTTAAAATAGCCACTTTGGCTCCACCTTTATAAAGGCAATAAAAATATGAAAACATTAGAGATACTTATCAGAGCTCTGCTGTTATTCGTTTTAATTCTTGTAGGTTTTACCGCCTTCTTCCCACAATGGTTGGATTTTACTGATGTCTTATTCGCTGATGAACCTGAAAAACAGGAATGAGGAAAAGAACAAGCCGAACCTAAATTTTCTGCAAAACTTCCGATACCAGAAAACTATCAACTCAACATAAGTGGCACCTTAACAAATCAACCCTTTGATATAGACATTACTTATACAGTGACCTATGAAGCGAAAAAGGATCAATCAGAGTGTCATAGCTACAGCTTATTTGCAGGTGAACAACAAGATGTTAAATGGCATCGTTATCAAGCTAAAATCACCAATGACATTCACAACATAGATTTACCACTGAACGAATACCCAGCTTATGAAGGCTGTCATTTTCAACCAATATCTGTTTCGATCGGGATAAGTCGTGTCAACAAAAAACCCCACCTAACCACCGATATATTTGGTGACAAGGAACATATCCAAAACCTCGTAAAATCTAGTTACTCAACCTCACCAGTCACAGACAATCAACTGAAACTTGAATGTCACCAAGAACTGTTGAATGAGCAATTTTACGATAACTATTGGAGTTGTCAGAAGCAATTTAGTAGGGGTGAGGATGGTTTACAAGTCGTGATTCAAGAACTAAAACCTTCAAATCGTGATACAAATTGGACTATTGACATCAACTTAATACCAACAGCAACAGTGATTTCTTCTCAGTTGCTGGCAAAAAACAAATTGATCGCTAAGAATCATATAGCTTTACTAACAAGGCTGGTCGGTTCATATTTATCTCTTATCGATGAGCCAACTAGACCTAAATCAGCATCAGAAATATTAAGTGTCATTCAACACAAAATAGATTTAAGCGCCTACAACAACACCCATTTTTTTGAGGAATTTCAAAGTCGCTTAACCAAAGTAAAAAATGAAATTAAGCACAAGAATGGTGTACCTGTTGACCCATGGGGACAACCTTATCAATATAAAATCAGGCAAAGCGACCTACAGAAAGATTCATCCAGACTGTCACGACCACCTGCAAAACCAAGCCCTCATCTTTTCTCATTAGGTCCAGATGGCGTCGAAAGTGATGATGACATTGGTCACTGACAATCGTATCGCACTGGACGGTAATTAAAAACTGTTAGAATAAAAAACACTGATACCATAATAAAAAGCTCTTATTCTCAATAGAATTCTTACCCAAACACATGGTCTTATTACTTCATTAAATTAACAGGGCTATCACTTAAATACTCAAACCATCGCTTATCTTTGACTCTCCAAGGTGGATTTCTGCGATTATTTCCAGCAGTAAACAACTTCAGTTGATGATCATCTGGGTCTAACAAAGTCACTTCGCGCCACAACCACTTTTGATCTTGAGGCTGAGAAGTAAAAACAACCCCTTGGGATGATAATTTTTTGTAAGAATGATCTAGATTTTCTACTTCAAAATAGATCACAAGTGAATGATTCTTAACTGCTTCAGCATGACTGATAGAAAAGGTGCTGCCACCCACAGGACATTCTAATCGTGCATACCGTGGTGTTGAATCAACGATCAATTTTAAACCCAGCTTGATATAAAATTTAACCGCTTGGTTGACATCTTTTGACTTGATGGTGATTTGATTAAGATTCATTAACTCACTCCTGTACATTTCGTTCTTGAGGTAAATCTGATGAATATTCAGTGAACTCTACTTCGAAACCATCTGCATCAAGAAAGTAAATATTTTTCCTGAATCTGGCTTCTGACCCTTCTTTATAGATTTGATATCCAGCGTCTTTTAAGCGTTTTATCAGTGCATCTAAATTGGTCACTGCAAATGCCAAATGTGCAAACCCAACAGTGTGTCCGGTTAAATCCCGATTTTCGCCTTCACCAAAATCACTGATCGCTAAATATTGGTAATCATCACCAAAATGAACCCAATTACGAGACTTGCCATACCACTGGCCTTCACCTTGTGCTCGAATTTCCCAATGTGGAAAAGCTGCTTGGTAAAAAGCCAAGCTGTTTTTTATATTTTTACCGACCAAGTTCACATGTTCTAAACGTGCCATATCAATCTCCTTAACTGTTTACTTATTTGAAAGATATGCTCATAATAAAACCTCAAGTTAACCTGAGGTCAAGCTTCATGCGAAAAAAAAATACACGAACTAAACCGCCTGTTGCCAATTTATCAGTTGGCACAGTAGCCAAACGCAGTGGGGTAAATATATCAACTTTACATTTTTACGAAGAAAAAGAGCTGATCCATGCGGTCAGGAACTCTGGGAACCAAAGGCGTTATTCACAAAGCGTCTTACGACGCATTGCTGTCATCAAAGCAGCTCAAAAAGTAGGCATCAGCCTCAAAGAAATTAAAGACCATTTGTCATTCCTTCCGAAGACGCAAGCCCCAACCAAACAAGATTGGCAAAAACTGTCTCAACAATGGGATATCCAACTAAAACAAAGGATAAAAGATTTATCTGCTTTACGTGATAACTTGAGTAGTTGTATCGGCTGTGGATGCTTATCTTTAAAAGCCTGCCCACTGTACAATCCCAATGATGTGTTGGGCAACAAAGACTCCGGCGCAGTGCTTTTAAAGCAGCATTCAAACGGTTGAAAATTAATCAGCTTCTGTCTACATGCAACCCACCCAATATGCATGAACGACCTAGTGCTTCTCTTTCAGCAATCTCTTTTGTAAGCGATTTAAGACACCTTGTGCATAATTTTTACACCCCATTGAATCAATTAAGCCCTTTTGGCTGGACAAACGATCACGCATTTGACTGGCTGAAGGATGAGGGGCCAAAACAATATCACAATCTAAACGAGCCAAAGTTTCTAACCCCAACCTATACGCTTGAACATATTCTGGATGGTCGCTGAAAAGATACGAATCTGAACTGATGGGTGACAAGCTATCGGCGTAAACAATGTTTAAACATGCATCGTTTTCACAAGATTGCCATTGCCAGCTCAGTGCACCAGGCGTATGTCCTGGTGTGGCAAAAGGTGTCATTTTTAGATCACCTAAAATTACGGCTTTTCCATGTAAAACTGTACCACCTACCTCAGCTGCTAAAAAAGGCTCTAAAACACCTTTTTGTGGGTCATCATCAGATGATACACCTGAATTAATGACTGGTTCTGCTTTTACAGATGTCAACAACTGAGCGCCACTGAGCTGTTGTAAATACGCCATGCCACCCACATGATCAAAATGTTCATGGCTGTGCAATAAAATTTTGACATCTTTGATTAAAAAACCCAAAGACTCAATGTTGGACACAACCACCTTCGCACCTGCTTCAGTGCCACTGTCAATCAACACATGCCCTTCATCGCTGGTGATCAATATAACTGAAATACCACAAGTACCCACATAATAACTGTTACCGTAAATTCTAAATGGTGGACCAGGCTTGTCCCAAAGATCCCATTTTTCACAAGACTCAATCCATGATTTTTTGTTGTGAGTTTTATTTTCGAATTTTAACCCTGTTGATTGGCACCCGGTTAGCAATATGAGTATTGAATATACAAAACAAATGAATTGAATCCGACGGATATTGTTGCTCATATTTAGCCCTTAATGATGGTTGTTATTTAAATGACTGTCATTGTGCTACGAACGATTCGAAATATTTTTTATTCTTTAGCATTAAGCTATCAGAAGTTAAAATTTTGCCTTATACTGCGCTTTAGATTCTATAAACAATGGAGCAATATCAGAACTGATTGCTTGAATTTTATGCCTATTTTCTTCTTTAGCTGCCATTTCAATAGCTTGCATTAAATGGCTGATTCTGATGAAACTTAAGTTTGCAAAAGCACCTTTTAATTCATGGGCTTGAGCTACAATTTCTTGATAAGAAAGGCTTTCAATATAAGCATCTAAATTTTCAATTTTTTCATCAACTTGACTCAAAAAATCATCAACAATTTTCTTGATTGAAGACTGATCAATTCCCAACCTTGCCATTAGATCATCTTTGTCAAAAACCGCCACCATTTCAAGTGAATATTTTTCATTACCAGCAACCTTATTATTGTTCATCAATTCAGCTTTACCCAATAAAATGGATTCATCTGCCAACCACTTTATTAACTTTTGTTGTAAATGCTCTAAATGTAATGGTTTGGTGAGAAAGTCATCCATTCCAGCAGCTAAACAACGTTCTTTGTCCTCTTTCATGGCACTTGCTGTGATGGCAATGATGGGTATATCAGAATGATTTAATTCAAATTTGGTTTTTCTGATTAACCCAGTCGCTTCATAACCATCCATAACTGGCATGTGACAATCCATAAAAATCAAGTCATATTGTTGCTCATTGAGTTTTTCTAAGGCTTCTTTGCCATTAACAGCGGTATCCGTCACTACATTTAAATGTTCAAGCATTTCTTTTGCCACAAACAAGTTGGTCTCATTATCATCAACAATAAGGGCATTCACTACAAACTCTTCAAACTCGAATGAAAATTGTGTGGTTTCTTCTTGATCAATTTCTGGTGTCATTACTTTTGTTAAGGGTACTGTAAACCAAAAATCAGAACCTTCTCCTTCTTGGCTGGTAAAACCTATTTCACCACCCATCAAAACTGTCAGCTGCTTACATATACTTAAACCAAGGCCAGTGCCTCCGTAAGTTCTGGTTATTGAATTATCTGCTTGGGTGAACCTTTCAAAGATGGTTTTTTGTTGAGATGCATTGATACCAATGCCGGTATCAGTCACTTTAAAACATACCGTATATTCGTTGTTATCACGCTCCTTGGTGGTAATGGTTAAATCTATCCCCCCTTCTGAAGTAAACTTTATCGCATTGTTAATCAAATTTGTTAGAACCTGTCTGATTCTGCTTGAATCACCTTCAAACCAGCCTGCCAAATCGGGTTCATGGGTGTAAGTAAGTTGGAGGTTTTTATCATTCAAAGCAGTTGAAAATGAGGCCAGTAAATCATTCATGAAATCAAAAAATAAAAATTCATTTTTTATGATCTCAAATTTTCCAGCTTCAATTTTTGAAAAATC
>CALDFB010000292.1 GCA_937942365.1 uncultured Marinicella sp.
ATATTGTAAAAAAATACGTTATACCTCGTAGGGCGTACCCATTGTGGGTACCCGATCCAAATCAAAAAAACATGCCAATTAACCCATAGGGAGTGCCCCTTGTGGGTACCTGTTTTTTTACCGCTTTTCAGCTAAAACAACTGAAATGAGAGGATATGACAAACATTTGCGAGGATATTACAACAGTGAAAATCCATGTATCTCTTAAAATTTTCATCATTATTTGTCTATCAGGAGCATACTATGAAAATAATTTTTATTTTTATATTTACATTAATCAGTGTCAGTACAAAAGCAGGTGAAACATTAAGCTGTTTGGCTTCGCCATTTGGTCAATCCATTAATTTAAAACCCGATAAAGAGGTTGGGGTAGGTATTTTGGGGTTTTCAGGAACCAATATCCCAGGAGGTTTTTTATATTTCAGTAACGGTTCAGGAACACAACAACTAAACTCATTTGGTTCTATGGATGAGTGGGTTATGACACAAATTGATTTAAATGGTGATGGATTAGACGAACTGGCTTATGCGGGCGTTGATGAAGTGGGCATAAAGGTGGCTATATTTGGCTACGTCGAAAACAGTTCTGGTGGCTCACCAACACGTTTAATTGATACCTGGTCTGTTGATGTGGGGCCTGTTTCTAACCTTCAGATTGTGCCGGCTAAATATATTAACGGTGGAAATGAGAGCCTCATGGTGGCTTTCAATACCAGCAATGATGTCACGGTTTATGGTTTAGTGGGATCCAGTGATGGAGGTATCGATCCTAACAGTGGCAATGTCAATATGTTGTTCCGTAAAAAGAACACATTTCCTGAGCAATTCAGTTTAGTGGCTGGAGATTTTTTGCTCAGTGGTCCAGATGAAGAAGCGGGTGAACAGATTGCATTGGTAACGGCGCGGGAAGTCAATGGGACTCAACGGCTGCGATTTGAATTATTACATTATGATCCTACCGTAAATATTGATACTTCAGATACGAGGTCGTTCAGGGCCGGGGTATTTGCTTCTGAAGAAGCTACTCTCAACTCTAATGACTCGTTTGTTGGGCTTGAAGTTACTGCGGGTCGTTTTGGGTTTCCGCCGCTTAATGATTTGATGGGTGACCAGTTGGCAGTAGTCAGCCAAACAGAAGACAGTTCGGGTGGTTTGCCACTTGAATACTGGATAGTTGGTTACTCTGGTGCCAGAAATTCATCTGGACAATTAAGTTCAGCCTCGCGAATTGATCTCAGCCGTTTTAATCAGTCCAATGGCAGTTCACTGGTCGTTCAAGTGCCTAATCCAAGCTTGTATGCATTGAGCCATGGTGATACCACCAGAGACGGGATCGAGGAGCTGATAATCGCCTACCCTAACGAAACCGGAGATCAAGTCAGTCTGCGCTCGTATAGATATAAACCAAATATCAGTCAATCGTTGACCGTGGTTGGTGATTTGGGTTACTCACTCACCGATGCGCAAGCCAACTTAAGGGCAGAAGATGTCATCGGTATTGATGTAAGTGCTGGTGATACCAATGGTAATGGATACAGTGAAATCGCCACCGCCATAATCTATGAAAACAATTATGATTTGAGGTTGTGGAACCTGGAACCCACCACGGCTGAAGATGCAGGTAAAAATTGTTCGTCAAGCACCATCATTGGTTCATCAGCTTGTCCACTTGATACATTTCTTCCCTTTCCTGATAAAGATGACAGCCCCATTACCGGAAAAGGGTTTGATTTCAATCGATTCAGAGGCCAACCAGGTTTGGGACAATGGCAGTTGTGTGTTGCGGATTCTGCCAGTGGCAACACCGGAACTTTAAATCAGTGGTCAATCATTATCAATAATATAGAGCGAAGTTCAGGCACGCTCAACAGCACCATTATCGATGATACGGGTGCTTTTAACCTGTGTCATGAAATTAATTTTAATTTGGATGAAACGGTAGAAACAGTGGAAGTGAATACACGTATTAATCATTCTGCCGTGCAGGATTTAACCATTCAATTAAGAAGTCCTCGAGGCAGTGAACTGACACTGATGAACCGCCCCAATTCATTCGCTAATTTAAATGCCAATAACCCGATCACGTTCAGTGGGTTTGCTGAACCCAGGGCCATTGATATTAGTTATCCTTCGGTGCTTCCTAACCATGATCCTGAACAAGTCAGCGTATCGTTGGCTGATTATGATGGTGATTCGATAGTGGCACAATTACCGGTGGCCAACGGCGTGTGCAGAAACCTAGAAGAAGAAACGGTCAATACCGTGATTTATTTGCCGCCGGTTTTCCCTGCCATACAAGACACCAGTGATATGTCTGCATTTATTGGTAAAAATGTTTCAAGTGGCACCCGGGAAGGTGTACAAACCGAACGCACCAGTGGCAATGAAATTTCTGGATACTTGGGAGCGGGGTTAAATGGTGAAATTCTTGGTGTTGAAGTTGCAGTGAGCGCAAGAGCCACAGCGGGCAGAACCTATGAAGCAACCACAGGTCGAGTTAGGGCCACAGAGATTGAGACCACTGTTTCAGAGGAGCGAGAACTCTCTGGCAATCAAGTGGGTTTGGCGGTACGCTTAACGGAATCATATGATTGTTATCAATACGATGTCATGCAAAAAGGTATTGAGTTGGAAGGTAGTTATACTCGGTTCTGTGAGTTGGTAGACGAACCGTTGGAATCTGCGCCCAGTGTTTTTTCATGGAACAAAGATGCCATTGACACAGCAGGAAACCCACCTTTTGAATGGTCACCGATTGTACGAGACTGGGAGAACCTTGCTTTGGGCGCCGAAGTGATGGCCAATGTTGGTAGTACAGAAAACGCAGCTCGATTAGTAGATGGGAAAATAAACACCAGTGAGTTTGCGGACTTAGATGTGGGTTTTGATGAATATGTGGTGATAGATTTGGGCTTAAGGCAGGATATTTATAGCATGAGACTGCATTTGGCTGAACTGTCAACAGACAGTTTTTCTGAAACGGGATTGGTTCAAGTCTACGTGATTGATAAAGACAATTATGTTCCAAGTGGCCTGCCGGTTTTGGATGATGATGTGACCGTGTTTAATCCAGCGGAAGCCACTGGAGGGGTACTTGAAGTTGCTTCCATTAACACGGTTCAAAACAATAACAACATCAGAACGCCTACACGAGGTCGATATATTCAAATAGGTGTTTCCGCGATTGTGAGAAGGGATCTCAAAATAAAGGAATTTCAAGTGTTTGGTGATGGTAAAAACACACCAGATCTACATCCAACGGCGGTGTGTGATCAAGTGCATGCAGATGACTGGTTTCAAGCTAAAGTCTATGCTCCTAATGAAGGAGATTTTATGTGGGTTGATGTGGCGGGTAATTTAGATTGGATTCCTAATAACGGTGAATGCCCAATAGGTGAAACTAATTCACCCAGAATTAAAACTTTATCTATCCTTGAAAACCAAAGTTTAAATGGCAGCAGTAACCTCAGTTGGGAAATAGAAAATGGAACGGTGGATTCGCTGGAAACCAGTCAATCAATTGAGAAAACTTCACAAATCGGTGCAGAAATAGATATTGAGGCTGGCGCAGTACTGACTATTCAAGCAGGTGGTGGGTTTGCGTTCAGCACAGGTGTCTCATCTGGAACTTCAAGTGAGCTATACTGGGGAGAGTCATTAAATGTGGGTGGCACCATTCCTGGCATTGAAGACCCTGATGCAGCCGACTCATGTGATTACATTGCTCGACCATTCTCTTATCAGGCACCTTTTTATGGCAACACGGGTTATGAGCATCGAGCACTGATGGTGGATTATGTGGTTAAGCCCATTGAATGGAGTCATGGAAGTGTGCCGATTAATTGTTTCATCAATGAAAATGATTTAATTTTCAGTGATGGGTTTGAAAACTAGGAAAATAGGGTTATCACTTTTTTTGGAAAAAGCCCTTATTTTTGTGTCTGTAACTCGCGGCACAACCAGACCCGTGTAGTAGCCCATTTACGTTTTACGTTGGTATCAGATGGGTGAATCAACTAAACCGCACAGTTATGTGTGCGGTTTAGTTGGGTCTTTTATATCTTCAGATGAATCATTTTTTTATATAAAAAAGTACCCGCAAGGGATGAGCCCTACGTGGAAATACCGTATTTATTACAATACTTATCTGGCATGTGTGATGATGAAGGGTGAAAGGGACTGCTGTAGTGGTGCCCCTTGTGGGTACCCAATTAAGATCAAAAACACACCAATTAACCACTTGTCCGGGCAAACACAGCCCCTATCACTTCTTCAACACCTGCTTTAATCAAGCAGCCCGATACTGAGCGCAATGTCTGGCTTGTGGTCATCACATCATCCAATACAATCACTTTTTTATGCGCTATCTCTTTATTGACAACAAAAGCAGCACGCACATTAGCGGCCCTTTGTTTTTCAAGCAGCTCAGCTTGCATGGCGGTGTTTTTTGTTCTGATTAAAACATCAGCAAGTAAAGGGCGCTGTTGTTTTTTGCAGATGATCTTGGCAATTTCATAGGCTTGGTTATAACCACGCGACTTCAACCTTTTGGGATGTAATGGCACGGGTAGGATTGGAATGTTATGATCGACTTTACTTATAGGTTCAAGCAGGGCTTCTGCCATGATTCGCGCGCGATCCATGCGACCACCGAACTTCAGCTGCTGTACCCACAAACTTACTGGTGGTTCATAAATGGCTGCACAGATGGTTTGTGAAAAATTCGGTGGATCACTGCGGCATTCGCCACAAATGCCATCCGCTTGATTCAATGGCTTGGCGCAAATTTGACATGGGTTTGTGGGCTCTTGAATCAGGGATTGACAGCCATAGCACAAAGATTTTTGGCTATGAGCTTGGCATACTGCGCAGCGAAACATCGGCGCTCAGTTCTTATTCACTGGCCAATTGTGCTGCTTCGGCCAAATCAACACTGACCAATCGAGACACACCGGGTTCACGCATGGTCACACCCATTAATTGGTTGGCAATTTCCATGGTGACTTTATTATGCGATACGAATAAAAATTGAACCTTCTCAGACATTTCTGCCACCATCGCTGAAAAACGAGACACATTGGCGTCATCCAGCGGTGCATCAACCTCATCGAGCATACAAAAAGGTGCTGGGTTTAAGTTGAAAATTGCAAATACCAATGACACAGCTGTCAAAGCTTTCTCTCCACCGGATAACAACTGGATACTGGAGACTCGCTTACCAGGCGGTCTGGCCATAATAGATACCCCAGTGGTTAACAGGTCATTGCCGGTGAGTTCCAAGTAGGCATGTCCACCACCAAATAATCGTGGGAACAACTTTTTGATGTTGGTATTCACAGCTTCAAAAGTTTCTTTGAACAAGGTTCGGGTGTCTTTATCTATGCGAGCGATCGCCTGTTCCAGGGTTTCAAGCGCTTTCTCTAAATCTTCGTTTTGTTCGTCCAAATATTGTTTGCGTTTAGACTCTTCTTCAAACTCTTCAATGGCTGCCAGATTGACTGGTTCTAAACGCACAATGCTGCGGTGCAAACGTTCGGTTTGTTCTTCTTTTTTCTCCACCAATGCTGGCAGTGAATCGATGGTTACTTCCCCTATGGTTTGCAGTAATTCCTGTGGGTCATGACCTTGGTCTTTTAATTGTTCAGTGAAACCATTGGCCCTGAGTTCATTGGACTGAAAGGCCAGTTTCGCGGCTTCCAATTGATTACGGGTTTCATCTATTTGTGTTTGATGCTGATGACGCAATCGCTCCAACTCATCTAATTTAGATTGGGAGGTGCTGACTTGTTGGCGCATCACATCACGTTCTTTTTCAGTGCTTAAACGTTGGCTGATGAAGTCATCTAAAGATTTCTTCTGACCTTCGACCGGATTCATGTCTTCAGTCAATTGTTTCAGCAAATCATCACGACGAGTCACCAAATCTTTGACTGCTTGTTCTGTTCTTTCAATGTTTTGTTGTAAAGACTCGATCTTATTGGCCGTCGCTGACAGGCCCATCTTATGTTGATAATATTGATTCGACGTATCTGTTAACTGTGCCTTGGTTTGGTGATACTGCTGCTGGAATGTTTGTTGTTGGTCCAATAATTTAATTTTCAACGCTTCGAATTTCGCTAACTCATTCATCGCTTTTTCTAGCGTCGCACGTGAGCTTTTTACTTGTTGTTCATCATCAGCCATTTGTTTTTGAATCTGAGCTGTTTCTGCGGCTTTTTCCTGGCTTTGTTGCTGTTCGCGAACAATCAATTGTTGCTTATTAACAACCAAGCCGTTGAGTTCAGACAACTTGCGATGAGACATATTCACATCTAACTGTAATTGTTCAACACCTGTATTCAATGAAACGCGCTCAGTCTTGGTGTTTTCTGTCTCTTCTTGTAAGGCGGTTAATTGAACTTCATGGGTGTCGATTTGTTTTTCTAATTGCTTCAATTCTTTTTGACGCAATAAAAAGCCCTCGGCTTGTTCACCGCGATTGATGTGCACCCAGTTTTGTCCAAACCACTCACCCTGTTGGGTCACCACCGATTCACCGGCTGATATTTTACTGGTTAACTTTTGGGCCGCTTTGGCATCGGCACAAATTTTTATTTGATTGAACCATTCAAGCACGGCATCTGGGGCTTTCACACATTCTGCCAAAGTGCCCGGCACTGCTTTTATTCCGCCTTGGCTTGAGTGAACCATGGTCATGTCACCAAATAACCAACCTTCAGTGACATCATAAATATCTTGATTATTGGTAACCCACGCTTGAAGTCTGTGCTGTAAGACGGTCTCTACCGCAGTTTCCCAACCACTGTCTACTTCAATCAATTCAGCCAAACGTTGTTGACTTAACTGGCTGTTATCTTTGATCCACTTTTGTAGTTCAGCGTTGTCTTGTGCCTGGGCTGCTTGTTGTAAAGTGATCAATGAACCACGTCGACCTTTGGCTTGATGAATTTGTTGTTGTAGTTCGTCAATTTGATGACGCAACTGAGCACTGCGCTCAGCACTCAAGGTGACTTTGTCTTTTTGTTCCACTAATGCAGTTTCTAGTGTCTCATGCTTAGTCTGTTGGGTTTCTACTTGTGTTGAGATCTCTTCCAGTTCTTGCTGAAGTTTTTCAACCAACTCATTGTTATCACCCGGTTCAACTGACTTCAACCTATCAGCCTGACGCATCATGTGTGATTCCAAAGATGTGATGCGGGTTTTTTCTACGTCAATGGTGCGATTGTGCTCTGCCAACAAGGCATTGTTCTCATCCCACTGAATCCGCCATTGTTCTTGTTGTTCTTCACTGACTTGATTCAATTCTTGTGCTTGTTCCAGCTGTAAGGACAACTCTTCTTCTTTGGGCTTAGCGGTGGCGAATAAACCCTGCTGTTCTTTGAGTTCTTTTTGATCTAACTCTAATCGAGCCTGAGAATTGGTCAGGTTGGTTTCGGTATTACCTAAATCTTTTTGATGCCGTTCTGACAGAGATTTCGAGTGTGCTATGGCTTGTTCAATCTTACCGATTTCAGCATTGACCTTATAAAGTTGTTCTTGCAGTTTATTATTCTCATCAGTCAAGGTCTGATGCGCTACTCGGTGTTCTTCAATTTGTTTCTCGCCGTCAGTTTGTCCAGCTTTGGCTTTTTCCACCGCAGTTTGTAACTGTTTAACTTCGATTTGCCCTTGTTCAGCTTGGGTGTTCCACTGCTGCCACCTCAGGGCCAGGACTTCGGCTTTGACTAACTTAAATTGATCTTTCAGTTCGGTGTATTTTTCCGCATTCTTCGCTTGTCTTTTCAAGTGCTGGATGTGTTTTCCCACTTCAGTGCGTAAATCATCTAGACGTTCGAGATTTTCTTTGGTCCGTTTGATGCGGCGTTCCGTTTCGCGTCTTCTTTCTCGGTATTTGGATACACCTGCCGCTTCCTCTATATAGCCACGTAAATCCTCAGGCTTTGATTCCACAATATTGGAGATCATACCCTGTTCAATGATGGAATAACTTCTGGGTCCTAAACCCGTGCCTAAAAATAGATCAACAATGTCTTTCTTCCGACATTTACTGCCGTTTAAAAAATAAAAAGACTGTGAGTCGCGGTTTACTTGGCGTTTAACAGATATTTCATTATAGCTGGCATATTCACCTTGAATTTGCCCGTCTGAATTATCAAAGATGAGTTCTACTGTCGCCAAACTGACCGGTTTTCGAGTCGATGAACCTGAAAAAATCACATCTGTCATGGATGCACCACGTAACATCTTGGCAGAGGTTTCACCCATCACCCAACGCACCGCATCAATGATGTTAGATTTACCACAGCCATTAGGCCCAACCACACCAATCAGGTTACTGGGCATCAATACTTCAGTGGGGTCTACAAATGACTTAAAGCCAGCTATTTTAATCTTTGAAAGTTTCATCTATTGTGCAAATTGCTTGGTCTTCTTTATTTTTCTTGAAAACTCATCCATTATTGGGTATTGTTCCGCCCTTGAATACATTGGTTTTATTAATTACAGAGAATAACATGTCCACACACCCAACAAAAGACCTTGAAACATTTGTTAACCCCAATCAGGAAAGGGATTATACCATCATTATCGACATTCCTGAATTCACATGTTTGTGCCCTAAAACGGGTCAACCAGATTTTGCTACCATTAAAATCGAGTATCAACCTGATGAGAAATGTGTAGAGCTTAAAGCACTTAAACTATATATGTGGACTTTCAGAGAACGCGGCGCATTCCACGAAGCCGTGACCAATGAAATCATTGATGATTTAATTGCAGCCACTGACCCTAAGTGGATGAAAATAACCATGAAATTTAATGTCAGAGGTGGTATCTATACTGACGTGGTAGTTGAGCACACAAAATAATTTTACAATCTCTCAAATGGGCTGAGTTTTCACTCAGTCCATTTACATTAAATTGAAATCAACAATACTTTTTAGCTTTCTGCTTCGCTTTTTTGATAATTTCTGCCCGCTTGCCATCTTCTAAAAACACTTTTTCACCGGTGTCATGATCAATCCTGCTCATACGAACTTTCTGTTCATATTTTTTGATAGTATATTGGGCTTTCTTACACTGTTCTTTGTTTTCTTGTGCCACTTGTTTGGCTTTTAGCTTTCGTTCTTTTCGTTGTTCAACATAACTTTTTCCTTCTTTGGTTTCCTTTTCAATCTTATTTTTGGATTGTTCTTTCTGTGAATTGTTTATTTTAACCAAAGCTTTTTTATTACTGATAGTTAATTCACTGGTTTCTAGATCTTCTGGATTTTCCTGAGTGTAATGTGTTACACCTTCGGCATCAGTCCACTTATAAAATTTTTGTTTGGCAAAACTGGTATTGGAAAACAACACAAAAAAGGTAACAACAGATATTTTAAACATAGATCCTCCTTGGTATTAAGGTTAAAGCCCGTCTATCAACCCTATTTAAATCCTTTATATATTAACTCAATGACTTTACGTAATACCAGCAGTAACACCAATAAAATCATGTTAAATACCAATTTAAACTTGAATAGAACCCAGATATTCGCATACCACACCAAGTGTTAACTTTATGACTGTTCAGCTTTCACCATGTTTCGTTAACCAGCTATCTTCCATGATTTGTTTACATACTCGATATCACCTATAATCGGCCTGCCCTCAACCAGGATACTTCCATCTAATGTCAGAAAAGTTCAAACAATTAGCCGACCAAATCATCCAACAAGTTTCTCAAGTTTTGATCGGAAAGAACCAACAGATTCGAATGACACTCAGTTGTTTTATTGCTGGTGGACACCTCTTATTAGAGGATGTGCCAGGTTTAGGCAAAACCACACTCGCCAAAGGCTTGGCAAATTGCTTTGCATTGGACTTTAAAAGGATTCAATGCACACCTGATTTGATGCCCAGTGACATCACTGGAGTTACTATTTATAATCAAAAGTCGGAGGTTTTTGAATTCATTAAAGGCCCTGTATTTTCTAATATTTTACTCGCCGATGAAGTCAACAGAACCAACCCAAGAACCCAGTCTGCATTATTGGAGGCCATGGGTGAAGCAACGGTTTCCATAGACAGAAAAACGTACCAGCTTGAACAACCCTTTTTTGTTATAGCAACTCAAAACCCCATTGAATTCAGCGGCACTTACCCTCTACCAGAGGCTCAAATGGATCGCTTTATGATGAAAATCAGTCTAGGCTATTCAAGTCAGTCATCAGAAATTAAAATGATGAAATCTCAGCAGTATGATGAAAAAAAACCTCAAGTTAAAACTTTATTTAAAGCCGATCACATCCTGAAATTAAGACAACAAGCTGAAAAAGTTTTGGTTTCCAATGACATATTTAAATATATATCAGATTTAACAGCAGCAACCAGAAAACATCCAGATCTGCATATGGGTGCAAGCCCGCGAGCATCTTTGGCATTAATGAAGTGTAGCCAAGCTTTATCACTCTTGGAAGGCAAAAACCATGTTTCACCACAAATCATACAAACCTTAGTAAGGCCTGTTTTAGAACATCGTTTACTATTCAAAGATAGACAGTTGAACGAACAAGGAAAACATGAATTTTTCACTCAATTTCTACAAAGTGTCCCTGTGCCTGACAACCCACAAGCCACATAAAAATGGCCTTTCTAGAGCCCAATGGTGATATTGACTTAAATCGATTAGTTGACCAACTTAAACCTGTTTTAAAGCATATTAACCTGCACCGGTTTGTTTGGGGTTTAACAACCATAAGCGCATTTATAGCATGGAATAGAGGTCTGGCTTTTCTTTATGCCTTGGTTGCATTTTTATTGGCCGCTCTTGTCCTTTCCTATTTACTCAGTTACTTAAATTTAAAAAATATATCCATCAAACGAAACCTTAAAGATATTGCTGAAGCGGGCCAGTCTATTGATATCAGTTATCAATTGAGCAGCCCAGGAACACGGCATTTTTTACAGATTAAGGAACTGTTTGAAATCGACCTTTCATTGACAACAACTTTTATCAGCCACCACCATAAACTCACAAAAATATTCAGTTCACACACCATTAAACAACGTGGTCTATACCCATTAGAACAAATTGAACTCAGTTGTGGCTATCCTTTGGGGGTTTTCATTCGCAAGAAAAAAGTGGCCACCTCACTTCAGCAGCTGATCATAGTTCCGCAAATGTTTCACATTTCTAACCTGCCGGAAATTGAGTCACTACATACCTCTGATGGTTCCATACGCAGTCGACATGAAGGCAGTCAGGATGAGTTTGCTGGTTTAAGAGAATACCAAAGAGGTGATTCATTGAAAAACATTCATTGGCCTGTCACTGCAAAACAGATATCTAAAAGCCTACCATGGCAAGTCAAAACTTTTGAAACGCATGATCAACCAGTTATTTTAATCATACTAAACCAGCAAGACATCAAAGGAAAAGTGTTTGAATATATGCTTTCTATTGCAGCTTCAATCGCCAAACATGCAACACGCAAAGGTTTCCGCGTTCATCTGTCTGGTATGCAAAACCATACTTTATGGTCCACAGACATCCCTTCAAACTCAAAAAACTTCCTTTATGACATCCAGTGCATGGCAAGCTTGCAGCCATCACAAGGGCATTATTCGGACACTGTAAACAACGCTTTATCTCAACACAACAAAAGCAACCTTGCTGTGGTATTTTCATCCAACAACAACATTAATATACCCACCTCAGTTAACAGCCTAGCCTTTGAATTTCAAACCACAAAAAAAAATCAAAAACTTGAACAACCACACCACAGCAAATGGCGCCTTAACACCAGTGAACTCAACTTGGATAAATTATCGGAGATGTTTCGGTGATCATCCATAGTTTTGCAGTTTCATTTTGGTTGTCCCTACTCAGCGCGGCTGCCTTTTCTGCTTTTGCATTTGCAGTTTATGGCTCAGGCATTTCAATAATCGTTTTCATTATTGTTTTCATGGCTAATTTAACCACCTTAAAAATGGCTTACGCCAACCGTACCAATGACACCGAACTCAAACAAGAATCAGATACCCTAGCTGTTCTTGGTATGGTTGGTTTATTCATTGGCATGCTATTTGCAAAATTGATTGTTGGATTAATCACTTTATTATTATTTTTACAATTAGCATTGAATGTTAACTTCAAAAACCAACGCCAAGTTTTTTTCGCACCCATGGTTTGTTTTGTTGCTCTTATGGGCGCTGCCATTCACTCTAAACATACCGGCTTAGCCTTTTACTTTTTATTGTTTTGTATATTTTCCTGTATTTATTTCGCTTTAATTCACATCAACCAAGTTGCCAACTCAGATGCACAACAAAAAACATCGCAATGGAGCAATCGAAACAGGTTAACCATAGGCCTCATCTTAACGTTTATGAGTGTATTTTTTTACCTCGTCATGCCTCGTTTCCCAGCAGGGAATATTGGTGGTTTGCCCATTGAAGGCTGGGGACTGTATCAAAACAAATGGCAAGACCAATTACTTGAAAACCACGAAGATTTGGTTGACCATTTTAAGGCTGAAAAAGAAGTTTCACAGAAAAGCGATAATGACAGCTCAAACAGTCAAAATTCAAAAACATCTTCAAACTCTTCATCAAACGACGAAAGGACTCAAACCAGGCGCCAATACAGCCTTGATGACAGTATTTTCTTTTATGTGAAAAGTGATTCACCTGTTTACCTCCAAGAACATGTGTCCACTTATTTTGATGGCCGATCCTGGCATTCATTACAATATGCTTATACCAAATTAGAGGGAAAAAATAATTTATTCCAACTCTTTCCAGAATTAAAACCCACTCACAGTATTGAGATCACTACCGCAAAAGATGAGCCAAGTAACCTATTAACTACTGATACCACTGTGGCATTAAAGTTTCCTGTGGATGAATTAGGCCGCGATTATTATGACACTTTAACTGTTGGCACTCAGTTAAAGAAAGACACGGTTTATGAATTACAACCTTTCATAGAGTACAAACAAAACCGGGTTATTGATCGACACCAAAGCTCACCTGATGACAGAGATCTACAATTGCCTTCCAATTTAGATCACAGAATTAATGATCTGGCCACACGCCTGACTGCTGCTGAATCCAACCATTTTGAAAAAGCCAATATTTTAGAACAGCACATCAAAAACAATTATCAGTACAGTCTCACCACTATTTTTTCACAAAACAACATCCCACTCAGTGATTTTTTATTTCAAAGTAAATTAGGACATTGTGAATATTTCGCCACAGCTATGGCCATCATGCTCAGAACGCAAGGGATTCCGGCCAGAATGGTAAGCGGTTTTGTGGCTCAAGATTACAACGCAGTAACTGGCTTTTATGAAGTTAAAGGCATCAATGCCCATGCTTGGGTTGAAGCATATATCGATGATGGCTGGATTATTTATGAAGCCACAGGTGCATATGTTGTACCTGAAAAACAAACAAATGACATTAAAACCACCAATCAACTTTTGAAAAAACAATTAGAAGCTTTAAAAAAACAACGTCAATTACTCCAAGAAGTTGAAAAGAAACCAGCTACAATCAAAGATTATATTCAAGCTTTCTGGCATTTGGTTATATTCTCATTCGAACAACTATGGCAAATACTCAAATACCTCATTGTTATCGCAGGTTGTGGTTATATAGCTTATTTTTTTGGGAAACTGGCTTACCAGTATTTTTATGAAAAATATAAAGTTACTATCGAAGACAAACGCAGTTTTAAGGCAATCAACAATTACCAACCCAAAAACACCAAAGATGATATTGCCTTTTATTTACTGCATATTCAAAACATGTTAGCCAGACACTCAATCATCAGAGAATCTGGCATGCCAATAGAAAAATTTGTACAGTATTTAAAAAGTAACCATTTAAATCATACCAACGACCTAACGACTTTAACCACATTAATTAACCAGTATTACTATCAGGAACATACCTATAAAACCACCGACAACGAATTGTTTATCCGTCTTTACCACCATTATTGGCAACAGTTAGCTGATTAGATGAAACAGTGAATTTGGGATAGAGAGCTTGTTATTTTTAATTACTCTCAAAACCTTAATTTATTGAAAGGACTTAGAATGAAACAGCGGGTTTAGAAATCTATAATCGGCTGCAATATTTTTAGAAAATCAGGTGTTTTTTTATTGTGCTGTGTTTGTAAAACTTCTAAAGCCACATCAGCACACGAACCACAACCAGTTGCAGCGCCA
>CALDFB010000293.1 GCA_937942365.1 uncultured Marinicella sp.
GCACCTTGCACCCAGTCATGACCGTGTACCACATAATCGGGCTTTAATTCTCTCAATAATTCTGTTGGATTAACATCTTCTTGAATCACTACATGGCTCACATCTTTTAAATTAGAAGCAATTTTAACCCGCTCCTCTACACTGAGAAGTGGTAACCGTTTGTATGTAACAATCGCTTTTTCTGACAACACACCAACCGTAACATCCCCCAGCTCCTTGGCTTTTTCAAGAACACCAAGATGGGCACTGTGAATAAAGTCGGCGCTCATAGCGACATAAACATTTTTCATTTAATTCTCCATTTGCTTCGGAAAGAAACAACTTTTTATCATCATCTTTCCCTCATCTTCTGATTAAAAGATCTTTAGGCTTCATATATTTGTCATAATTAAGAATGTATAATCTACAAATCATAATTTGACATATTTCACAAGCAGCATTTGACAAGTCAACAACTGCTACTCAAATCGTTTTAAATTCAAACTGATAACGATCAAACCATTCATTTTATACGATGGATCAATAAAAACAACTAGTTTATTCATCCAACCGAAGCTTCAAACTCATGGCTTCATTGAGACCAACTCAATTTACTTTGACCGGCGCTAAAACCCCAGTTCTGCATACTCAGAATAATTATCTTTGCATGGAATCAATGAAATTGACTGTATCCTGGTCCTTTAAATGAATACAGCTCAAACACTTAACTGTAAACGCTTAATGAGTTCAATTATTTATTCACAGGTAGGGTAAATAGGTTATTTATCCAATAAAATAGACATATGAAATCATTTAATAGAACTCAAGGCAGACCACCTCATCAAGACTTGTTAACGCCTGCCGAATGGCGAGTTGTTAATTTAGCTCGGCACGGGTTGACCAATAAAAAAATTGCTGAAAATTTGCAAGTCAGCATCAATGCCATCAAATACCACATTTCAAATGCTGTAGAAAAATTGCGAGTCATCCCTGATTCTGGCATTACAGATAAAAAATCTTTACTTAAATTTATTGGCGCTGATAAAAACAGTGCCTATCATAAAATCCAAGAAAACAAAAAACACATGAAAAATTATGCAACAATCAGCTCAATTGGACAGATCTCCAGAACCGTCCAAGACATCAAACAATCTGAAACTTGGTTTCGAGATACGCTCGGCCTGAAACATCTGTATACTTTTGGCCAACTTGCTTTTTTTGATATTGATGGTGTACGCCTGTTTTTATCTGAGTCTGAAGAAAAGAAAAAAGACAATCCTGAATCCATCATTTATTTTCAGACTAATGACATTAAAAATAGCCACAAAGAACTCACAAAAAAAGGGATTGAGTTCTCCCATTCGCCACATAAAGTCCATACCCATGAAGATGGTACTGAAGAGTGGATGGCTTTTTTTAAAGACCTAGAAGGTAGGCCTTTGGGATTAATGAGTCTGGTTAAATAAACAACTCAAATATCAATTTGAGTTGTTTATTTTATTTATATCACCTAGCCACTTGAATGTGATTTACTTAACCACTTCGAATACTGGTTTATAAACACTGCCAGGTAGTTTCATGCGTTTTTGAGCAATAAATGACTGTAACAAATCATCTAACTTTTCCATCAAAGCTTTATCACCATTGATTTGATAGACGCCTTTTTCTTTGATCTGACGTACACCATACTCTTTCACATTACCCGCCACAATCCCTGAAAATGCTTGCCTCAAAGAAGCCGATAAATCTTCGATGGGACGATCCAAATACAGCTCTAAACCCGCCATATTTTCATGCGATGGAATAAATGGAAACTGGAAAGGCGTGTCAATATGCAAGCCCCAATTAAAGTAGTAACTGATTTTATTTTCAGTTCTGTAGTTTTTAACAGCTTCAATGCCATTCATCATCTTGATGGCTACGTCTTCTGGATCATCAATGATAATTTCATACATCTGTGCCGCCTCTTCTCCTAAGGCAAAACGAATGAATTCATCAATTTTGTGAAAGTAATCAGCAGATTCCTTCGGACCTGTCATGATGAATGGAAATGGTACACCTTTATTTTTCTGATTGGCCAAAATACCTATTAAGTACAAAATCTCTTCAGCCGTTCCTACGCCACCAGGAAATACGATGATGCCATGACCTAATCTCACAAAAGCTTCTAAACGTTTTTCAATGTCCGGCATAATCACCAAATGGTTAACGATGGGGTTAGGTGCTTCAGCAGCTATGATACCTGGCTCAGTTAAACCAATATAACGACCATTGTCTATCCTTTGTTTTGAGTGTCCTACTGTTGCGCCTTTCATGGGCCCTTTCATGGCGCCTGTACCACAACCAGTACAAATATGCGCTTCTCTCAGGCCTAATTGATAACCCACGTCTTTGGTGTATTGGTACTCTACACGATTGATCGCATGCCCACCCCAACAAACCACCAAATTCGGCTCTGACCCATATTGGTGCACTTCACCACGTCGCAGAATTTCAAAAACGAAATTGGTGATGTCAAATGATGCACTCAAATCATAATTACCCACACCTTTTTCAGTACTTTGGAACACAATGTCACGCAGTACTGAAAAAATTGAGTCTCTGATACCAGAAATCATTTTACCATCAACAAATGCTTGTGCTGGGGCATTGGCAAACTCTAAATGTATGCCTCTTTCTCGCGGTATTAAAGTGACGTCAAAATCAGGATAGCGTTCCAATACCGCCATCGCATCATCTTCTTTGGCATCACAGTTCAACACAGCTAAACAGCATTTTCTGAACAATTCATGGACACCGCCTTTGCCTACTTCCATCATTTTGTTGACTTCTTCTTGAGACAACAAAGTCATACCGCCCCGGGCGGCTATGGTACATTTTTCAATGATTTTTAAATTATTTTCGTTATTCATATCTTTTATTTTCCGTTTCTTATTATTATTTTAATATTTGGAGACCTTTTTATGATTAGCAGGTCTCACTTTTTGAACCAAATTTCAGAGTCGCTCAAGACCACGAATAAATAGACAATCTATTCTGTTTTGAGAAAACCAAATAAATGACTCAAATGAGGTTCACAATAAAACCTCAGTTACCACCATGTGAGTTGAGGTGGGAACGACATCACATCATAAAAACATAATTGTGACAATTTGACTAAAAAGCCAGCATGAAAGCTGGCTGGTGATAAATCAAAGTTGATTATAACCTCTGAAGTGACAAATATCCAACAGGCGATATCCAAACACAATTCCTTTGGACACTTTGACATCGTTCTTTGATAGATTTATTACCGGCTGAGCCAAGTCGAAGCCCTGTAACAGTCATTGATACCGAACCAATCATCACCCGATAACTGGCAAAGATCAAAATTAAAAAGCCGATGATCCAATCATCGGCTTTTTTTTGAGTGGTTCAATTATAAGTTAAATATGATCATTCCATTCTTTAACGCGATCAGCTTGTGCTTCTAACAACGCATCTACATCACCTGATAATTCAATGGTAGAAATAGAGTCACCACCCACAATAGCGTTCACCACTTCTTGATCAGCAGCAGAAACCACCTCACCAAATACCGAGTGCTTACCATCTAACCATGGTGTCGCTACATGCGTGACAAAAAATTGACTGCCATTGGTGCCTGGGCCAGCATTGGCCATTGATAAGACACCTGGTTTATCATGTTTCAAGGAAGCATCAAACTCATCTTCAAACTTGTATCCAGGGCCACCAGTTCCGGTACCAATAGGACAACCACCTTGTACCATAAAGTCAGGAATCACTCGATGAAAAGACAAATCGTTGTAAAAACCATGCTTAACTAAGTTGACAAAATTGGCTACAGTTACAGGCGTTTTGTCGTCTGTAAGGTTTAAATTGATATCACCTTTGCTGGTTTTGATGGTTGCTTTGATGCTCATGGTATTTATCCCAAAATAATTAAAGTGTTATATATGGTAATGATATAAATATATTTCAAGCTTTGTTTTGTGATGAATTGTGCGTATATTAGCTCTATAATGTACTCAAAATACAATAATAAATAATAGACTCACATTTCAAACTAAATCTACCAGAGGGTTCTCATGTCAAAAAAACTGTATTTAATTTTTCTCATCACCTTAATCAGTGCTTGTGCTCAACAAACTACAAAAGGCCCCATTCTCAAGCCAACACCACCATTACAACAAGCTGAATCGTCTGCCGATGCCTTCCTGTGGTTAGAAGAAGTAGAAGGTGACAAAGCCATAAATTGGGTAAAAGCACGCAATAAAAAATCCCTGGATATCATTAAAAAACACCCTAAATTCGATGCGCTCTATGAAAATAACAAAACCATTTACAATTCAAATGATCGCATTCCTTATGTGAGTCAAATGAATGGATACTTGTATAATTTTTGGCGTGACGAAACCCATGTCAGGGGTTTGTATCGACGCACAACTTTCGAAGAATATCAAAAAGATGAGCCCATGTGGGAAACCGTTTTGGATATAGATGCTCTGGCTGATGCTGATGATGAAAACTGGGTGTACAAAGGCATGTCTTGCCGTTATCCTAAATATGACAGGTGTTTAATTAATTTATCCAGAGGCGGCGCTGATGCCACTGTCGTCAAAGAGTTTGATCTGAACAAAAAGGCTTTCGTTAAAAATGGCTTTTATTTACCCGAATCAAAAAACAGCATCACCTGGGTTGATCTCAACACGGTCATGGTGGGTGCTGATTTTGGCCCAGCAAGTATGACTGATTCTGGTTATGTAAGAACTACAAGGTTGTGGCAACGCGGTACAAAAATTGATGATGCACCCATTATTTTCGAAGGTAAAAAAACTGATGTGGGTGTTTGGCCAAGCGTCATCTATGATGGCGATAAAATCTACAAGTTCATTATCCAAAGTGATAGCTTTTATACCAGATCATGGTTTGTACTAGATAACAACAACCAAGCAAAAATGTTGGACATACCGAAAGACATCGGGTTTTCAGGGTTAATTGACGGACAAGTCATATTTGAAATGAAGTCTGACTGGCAAGTGGCCGGTCAAACTTATCTTCAAGGCAACTTAATCGCCATCGACTTTGAGGCCTTCTTAAATGGTTCAAGAAATTTTAGCCGCATCATGCAAACAGATAAAAACACTTCTATCAGTTCAGTTACCACTTCTAAAAATTATGTATTGGTCAATACCTTACAAGATGTCAGCAGCGTTATTTACCAAATGAAATATAATGATGGTCGCTGGGAAACTAAACCGGTTGATCTGCCTGCTTATGGTGCCATGTTTGTATCTGGAAGCAGTGATAAAAACAACGATGTCTTTATCAATTACAGCAACCACCTCACACCGTCAACACTATATTTCTATAATGCCGACACTGGCCAATCCGAAGCACTTAAATCTTTGCCAGCGATGTTTGACTCGAGTGATTTAAAAGTAGAACAGTTTTTTATGACGGCTGAAGATAACACCCCTATCCCATATTACGTGATAATGAAAAAAGAATTGGTATACGATGGCAAAAATCCCACCATACTTTATGGATATGGTGGTTTTGAAGTATCTCTCACACCCAATTACTCCAGCATAGTTGGCACCAATTGGTTAGAAGATGGTGGCGTTTATGTGGTTGCCAACATCCGCGGTGGTGGAGAATATGGACCTGCCTGGCACCAAGCAGCCTTGAAAGAAAATCGACACATTGCCTTCAATGATTTTATCGGAGTGGCAGAAGACTTGATTGCCAAAGGCATCACATCTCCTCAACACTTAGGTATTTCCGGCGGGTCTAATGGCGGTTTATTGGTGGGTACAGCATTTACCATGCGACCTGATCTGTTCAATGCCGTTTTGTGCGCTGTACCTTTACTCGATATGAAGCGTTACAACAAATTATTGGCCGGAGCCAGTTGGATGGCAGAATATGGCGATCCCGATATTACAGATGAATGGGCATACATCAAAACATATTCACCCTACCATAACCTGAAATCGGAACTAGATTATCCTAAAGTATTTTTCACCACATCAACCAGAGATGATCGAGTCCACCCTGGACACGCCCGAAAAATGGCTGCAAAAATGGAATCCATGGGTAAAGATTATTTTTATTATGAAAACATTGAAGGCGGACATGGTGGTGCATCTAATAACGACCAGTCAGCCTACCTCAGGGCTTTAACTTACAGTTATTTTTGGCATCAATTAGCCCGTTAAACCTATTTAGATAAAAAACTATTGATAAAAGAGGATTGATATGAAATTGACCATTGCATTATTGTTAAGCTCATTGAGTTTGCCTGTGTGGGCAGATATACAGCAGGATATTCTGAATATTGAATCGCAAATGCTGGAATGGCGGCGCCACATTCATCAAAACCCAGAACTGAGCAACAGGGAGTTTAAAACCGCGTCCTATGTAGAATCACACCTGAAAGCACTTGGTCTTGATGTAAAAACAGGTATTGCATTCACTGGCGTTGTGGCCACTTTGAAAGGCGACAAACCTGGGCCAACTTTGGCATTACGTGCCGATATGGACGCCCTTCCAGTCACTGAACAAGTTGATTTATCGTTTGCTTCAAAAGCCACTGCTGAATATCGTGGAGAAACGGTTGGCGTGATGCATGCTTGTGGTCATGACACCCATGTAGCTATCCTTATGGCCGTGGCCGAAATTTTTGCTAAAAACAAAGCAGATTTAGCCGGCACTTTGATGTTTATTTTTCAACCTGCTGAAGAAGGTGCACCTGGTGATGAAAAAGGTGGTGCAGAATTGATGTTGGCTGAAGGGTTATTCAACGAAATGAAACCTGAAGCTGTATTCGGTTTACATGTGGGTTCAGGCTTTAATTCAGGTATTGCTGCATTCAGATCAGGGCCTGCCATGGCTGCAGTTGATGATTTCGAATTAAAGGTTATTGGTCAACAAACTCATGGCTCTAGGCCTTGGGGTGGTATCGATCCCATAGTAACATCAGCACAAATCATTAATTCTGTGCAAACCATTGTCTCAAGAAAAACCGATGTCACCAAAGCACCTGCAGTGGTTTCTTTTGGCGCCATCAAAGGAGGTATCCGCAATAACATCATTCCTGATGATGTGACCATGGTTGGCACCATCAGAAATTTCGACATGGGTATTCGAGATGATATACACCGCCATTTAGATCATATTGTGAAACATGTGGCTGCAGCCAATGAAGCGACCATAGAATTTAAGATCAATGAAGGTTACCCAGTCACTGCCAATGATCCTGAATTGGCTGAAAAAATGTTGCCATCTTTACATAAAGTATTTGGCGAACAAAACGTTATTGACCCTGGCCTGATCACCGGCGCTGAAGATTTTTCGTATTTTGCCAATGAAGTACCCGGTTTTTACTTCTTTATGGGCATTACACCCAAAGACAAGGATGCCCGCACCGCGCCATCAAACCACTCACCGCTTTTTTATGTCGATGAATCAGCCTTGTTAAGCGGCGTAAAAGCGTTTGTACAATTGGTACAAGATTACTGAAAAATAATTTAAAAGTGCGTCTATCACTGTTGGTATTTTTATTCAGTCTCACAGCGTGCCAAGTCAACAAAAAACCTGACTTGGCACGCCTTTATCAACCGATTGGAACTGATTTCAGCAACACTCCATTGATCTTGATACACGGTTCCTTGGGCAGCAAGTTACGCCTAAAGAACACTGAAAAGGAAGTTTGGCCTGGAAAAATCAAAGACTTGATTTTTTCAAACTATAAAATTTTGGCCAACCAAATCATACCTGACACCCTCCAAGTTGATCATTCCCTGATCGAATCTTACGCCATTTTTGACTCTTTTTCAGGTTTGAGCATCTACGATAACATCATTCAAACTTTAACTAAATATGGCAACTACCACATAGCTGACCTGAACCAAATGACCGTTGAAGGTCGAAGCTTGTATATTTTTCACTATGATTGGCGCCAGGACAATGTATACAATGCACAACGCCTTGCACAGTTTATTGATCAAGTATTGAATCATGCCAAACATGAACAGGTTGATGTTGTGGCTCATTCTCTTGGGGGATTAATTCTGCGTTATTACCAAAGATTTGGGTATCATGATATTTTACCTTCATTGATGCAAACATCAGGTAATATCCTTGATCAAACAATCATCCATTCACAAGCCCACAAAATTCGTCACGCCGTTTTCTTAGGCACTCCTCAGTTAGGCACAGTCAAAGCCATAGATCGACTCAGGTCAGGTTTTGATTTTAATTTGCGCAATATACCAGTAGAAGTACAAATTACCATGCCCAGTGTTTACCAGTTACTACCACACCCAATCAGCCAGTGGGCATCAAATTCATTGGGTGAAGTACTTGATATCGATTTATACAATCCTGAATTGTGGCAAAAAAACCAATGGGCCATTTATGATCAAAATGTCATTGATCGCATCATAACTTCTGCCAGAAATCCCGAAAGCGGCCAACAAGAAGTTAAAACACTTCAACATTTTTTCAACCATCAGTTGTTACGAGCACAAGCGTTTTGGCTAGCGCTGTCCCCTAAATATGAAGTTGATCATGAGGGTTTCATTATCATGGGCGGTTCATGTAATGAAACTTTAAATCTTGTCATTGCAGAAAAAGATGCCACTTCAGGATTCATCAATTTGCACCATACAGTGCGTCGAGACCAAGAAAATATCACGCTACAAAAATCGATCTTATTTGAGCCAGGTGACGGACAAGTCAGTAAATCATCCCTGCTCGGCCAAGTTAATAAAAAAGAGACTCAACAAACAATAAAAACCATCAAGGTTAAATACCCAGTATTTGTTTGCGAAGATCACCTTAAACTGACCGAGAACATCACATTTCAAGATAATTTACTGCATGTGTTGTTAAATAATTAAAAGCTCAAATGCGCTAACTATTGATAAGCAGTAATTGCTTGTTTTCTGCTGCTGTCATTGGCGTTTCGCACATCCTTTAACATACCCTTAATTTGCTGTTTATTGTATCTACGTCCATTAGTAATCACTTCATCAATAGATTGTGTATGATTGATGTCATCTAATGGATTGTCGCTTAATAACAACAAATCTGCTTGAAAGCCTACTTTTAATTGACCAGAGTTAATCCCCATCCATTGTGCGGGGATTGAGGTTGCAGAACGCAAAGCTTGTGCTGCACTCATCCCTGTTTGAGTCAAGGACTTGAGTTCTTCATGCATAGAAAAACCAGGCACCATAACAGGTACATTGGCATCTGTTCCTGCCATTAACTTAACCCCAACTTCAGCCATCTTTTTAATTAATATTTGATGGGCTTTGGCATAGGTTTGCCAGTAAACCAGATTTCCTGCCACTGACTCAACTGGAAAATCTTCTGGCAAGCGATAAATGTTAACTTCTGGTAACCAACCCATTGTGCGAATAGATGGATATGTTGCTTCAGATATACCAGGATTAACATAAATTAATTCAACAGTCTTTAGCTCTGTCGCAACATGACTTTTTTGAGCTGGAAAACTTTCCACCAAGGCCAAGGTAGAAACAACCGCCATATCAGCATCCAATAAATTTTGTACGATTTCACTGCTTCTCTGTTCTACAAATTTCAAAAAAGAATCTGCATCTTGACTACTATAACCACCATATTCTCTGCTTAAAGCTTTAACTAATTCTTCAACGTGCGCTAACTCCTTCATTTCAGATTGCCACATTTCTTGCAAACTCATATTAATTGGGATATGACCTAATAATGTGATATCCATATCTTTAGCCAGTTGATTAAAAACTTTAAAATGCTCGTTATTTAAGAATGTATAAATTTTAATGGCATCATAACCTTGCTTCATCATTCGTTTAACATCACTAGCAATTTGAGCACTGTTATTAACACTGTTTAACTTAGCAGTCCATTGATCAAACCAACCTTTTAATAGCCCTTGGCTGCTGTGCCGCTGTGATGCCACAAATAGATCAGGTCCTGGCCTACCTGCCAGTATTTCAGACTTCCACTTTAAATGCTCTTCACTGCCATTTAATTCTTTGATATGAGTTACTCCATTGGCTAAATACAACAACAAATCATTGGGGCTTTGCCATAGATGCACATGGGAATCTATCAACCCAGGAATTAAGTACTTACCAGATCCATCAATTATTTGAAAACCATCTGGAACACTTGATTCAGCACCAATATATGTAATTAGCCCTTTATTTATCAATACTGTCTGTCCAGGCCTCATAAATTCACCATCAACAGAAAGTGTATTGACATCAACAATGGCTATTTTCACTTGATCTTGTTGATAAGGCTGGATATCTACAACTTGAGTGTGCGCGCCCCAAAATTGATTCACATCGTAGTTAATGACTAAAAAACCAATAACAATAAACACCAATGACACTGAAGTGAACCACAATAAAATATTTTTAAACTTTGATCTAATCATACTGACTTCCTAAATTGAATGTCATTAATCATAGGTTTTATGAATGAATGAAGCTGGTCGTAATTGAAAAAACTCTGGTCTATTTTGTTGTTTCTTATAAATTAGGTCGCTGTTTACGGTACTCAGAGGGTGTCATACCTGATATTTTCTTGAATGCTCGGTTAAATGGAGGTAACGAATTAAAACCATGATTTAAAGCCAAAGTTAAGATAGGAATGTGATCATTTTCAGGTAAATTTAAAGCTGTTTTAATATCAGCTATTCGGAAACTATTCACATAACTACTGAAATTATTGTAACGCAATTCTTGATTGATAAATTTTCTGAGTCTAGAAGCCCCAACACCAAGTCTTTTTGCTAACGCATCCACCGACAAATTGTTTTCAAGATAAATCTGATCTTTTCTCATGACCGAATGCAATTTTTCTGACAACTGTAAATCACGAGCAGATAATTGATCACCACCAACTTGACTGGGTAGATCAAAAGCAAAAGCCTGAGGGTCTATTTTCATTAACCAAAAATTGATACCGACAATGGCGGGCCATAAACTGATTACATTCACGGTAGGCTGGTGTTCAGATAATAAAATAGAACCCAATAATATAGTTAAAACAGCAGAAACTGTAATGATGAATATCACATACAAACGTGAGGTTCTGCGTTTTTCAAGTAAATCATCGTTGCGCCCAGTTAGGGTGACAAAAAACAGGTGAGAAACCATGGCAAAAGCCAGTGAATTCACAACAACCGCCCACCATGATGGCAGTGTATTAAGCCATGAAAAATGAACCATTCTTTCAGCCAACATGAACCCACATATGACCAACCCAAAAGACCAGTGGAATACGTTTAACCTGAAATCACTTTTAAATAAAGACAGTGCAAAAAGCCAAACAAAGAACAATAAAAAAACATCTACAAGACGTAAAAACATCCTGATGTTTTCGGGTAAATCAAACTCAACTGGAGTAAAACCTAAAAAATGACATAACAAAGAAAAATTAGCCAATAAAAGTAAGTTCAAACTGGTCGATCTGGGTAAATCTCTCAGAGCAAATACAGCTGAAGCCAATAACAAACCTACACCAGAAAAACGAAAAAATGCATCCAATAAAAGCACGGTCTAATCTCCTGCTGGGCTGAATAAATCCAAAGTGCTCACTGAATTATTTTTCACAAGCTTATTGCCTAAATTAAGATCAAACTCAACTTAATAGACCACCCAACATCACAAACACTTTTTTAAACCTGGGTGCCACCAACAGTCAATTGATCGATTTTAAGGCTGGGCTGACCAATGCCAACCGGAATACTTTGGCCATCTTTGCCACACACTCCTAAACCCTGATCAAATGATAGATCATTACCTACCATACTGACTTTTTGCATCGCAGCAGGACCATCACCGATTAAGGTGGCACCTTTCACCGGATGTGTGATTTTACCATTCTCTATCATATAAGCTTCGGATGCTGAAAATACAAATTTACCATTGGTGATATCAACTTGCCCACCGCTGAAATTTACTGCATACAATCCTTTTTGCACCGATTCAATGATTTCTTTGGGGTCGTGTTCACCGGCCATCATATATGTATTGGTCATGCGCGGCATAGGTAAATGCGCAAACGACTCACGTCGACCATTACCAGTGGTTGGTACTCCCATTAAACGGGCATTCAACTTGTCTTGCATATAGCCTCGTAATATGCCGTTTTCGATCAATACATTTTCTTGCGATGGTGTGCCTTCATCATCAATATTTAACGACCCTCGTCTGTCAGGTAAAATACCGCTGTCAATAATGGTACAAGCTTTCGAGGTCACTTGCTCTCCAACCCTACCAGAAAAGGCCGAAGAACCTTTGCGGTTGAAATCACCTTCCAAGCCATGACCGACCGCTTCATGTAACAAGACACCTGGCCAGCCCCCAGCCAAAACCACTGGCATTTCACCTGCTGGCGCATCTTTCGCTTGAAGGTTGATCAAGGCACCATGTATGGCTTGTTCAATAAAACCATCAGCATAACCCGTATTAAAGATGTCAGACAATAAAATCCTACCACCTCCACCTGCATAGCCCATTTCCATGCGCCCTTTACCATCGGCACAAATAACCTGTATGCTCAGTTTAACCATAGGTCTGATATCAGCAGCAAAAATGCCATCTGTTGCAGCCACCATCACTTCTTCTTGGGATGAAACCAAAGAACAAATGACTTTTTGCACCCGCTGATCAAGTTTACGGGCTTTCACATCCATATCATTCAGCAATTGTATGATCGACGTGTCATTGACCCCCGATAAAACATCTTTGGGCGTATAAAGTTCTGGAACCTCATGAGTGCGCAAGTTCACAGCTTGATGAGTGGCTTGACTGCGAGCTATACTCCTGGCGGTTTGAACCGCTTGACTGATGCTCTTTTTATTCAATGCATCCGTATATGCAAATCCCGTTTTTTCACCTTGATTGATGCGAATACCAGCTCCTTGATCAATACTGTGGCTCCCAGATTTAACTTTTTGGTTTTCCAAAACCCATGATTCAAGTCGAGATGATTGAAAATACAGGTCTGCAAAATCAGCACCTGTCGACAAAGCATCTCCTAACAGACTCTCAAGATCTGAAGTGCTTAACTCTCCAGGTTCAAGAAAAGTTTGACTGGTTTGTTCTAGATTAGTTGGTTTGGTTGACATTGTTTTTATAATTGATCAAATAGGTTAATAACATAGAGGCAATGACATAAGTGACAAAATAAAACACCCCTATCTGTAATGTGGCATCAGTAGCGCCACCTGATTTGGTGGTAAAGTATGTTACCAAAATAGCTATCACAAAGACATCCAGCATCGACCATTTACCTATGGTTTTTAGCACCCGAATGCTTTTTTGTGAAAAATGCAAATTCTGACTAAAAAGTACCACCAGCATCATCAAAGATTTTATGACTGGGGTCAATATGGTAAACAGAAATATGATAACTGCTATTGCCACTTGTCCAGACTCATATAACTTTTGTAGAGCTGAAACTATACTTTTTGACTCAAACTGGAACACACTTTGTCCCAATACAGGAATATCTTGATAGGCAATAATTGCTAAAATAGGGGCAAACCAGCCAGTTATTAACGCCACAACAGTTACCACAATAAGTGTAAATAACGATATCCTAGATTTTAAAAAAATATGGATCAAAAACATCAATACCAGAGTTGCTATAAATAATTTAGTGTATTTATAGGCCAGTTTATCGTGTTGATCAGCCCTTTCTTGGAGGTTTTGTAAAACTTCTAATTCTTCAGAATAACCTGAGTACCAGCTGAATGTGATCGCTTCTAATACTTTTTTACTCTTTGCTTTAAAATTATCAGACATAGAAAGCTTTTCAGAAACTTCACCGATGCGATGTTCATATGCCAAAGATTGTCCATATGATTCATAAGCCAAATAAGTACAAAAACTAGTAACCACAAGCAAATAAAGAATTTGCGCTATACTTTTTTTGTTGATCACT
>CALDFB010000294.1 GCA_937942365.1 uncultured Marinicella sp.
AAGGGATTTTTTACAGTAGCTCAGCATCTCTTATGTACAATAAAACCTGCGATTAACCGCAGCAAATAAAGTTGTCATTGGCTTGATATCAGTTAATGATAAAAAACAATATAGCACAATAGCGAATGACTTACTCAAAGCCGTTTTTAAAAATCAGATCTGAAAGCTGGCAATTAAAATCATCAATTTGAACTGAATTATTCGATAAATCTGTGTCACGTTCTAAATCATTGGAAGCGGCTGTAACAGTTAATGTACATTCTGAAAATTTATCAGGGGCTAAATATACTGTCAATATTTCACTGTAACCAAGCACAGGAATTTGGTTGCTGCCTTGTGGGTTACAGACGACCATGTCAAGACCATTGACTGATTGTTCATTACAGTCCCATGGTCCTGAAGTGGCGTAGTTACTCGTTGGTTTGTTGATTAAAATGCTTGTGTTTTGCTGCTGTGCCGGGTTCATGCCGATGTTTCTGACCTGTGCTTTGAATTCTGCACCAGTTGGCCCAATGGCTGAAACTACAGTTAAATGTGCTTGAAGATCCACATCTCCTTCCGCATCGAAGGGGTATTCGAAGGCACCAGCATCATAATCCCCCAGTCCACCGCTTGAACCGCTGCCGCTGGCACTTGGTCTGAAACGACCCAGAATATCAAAGCTCATATTAACCGCGCCATCTTGAGCATCACAGCGATTTACTGCTGGTGAATTACTGGTTAATCTGAAGTCGGCAGAAGGTGCATTTACAAAGCCGGGATCATCAGTACTCCTATCACCACCGCCTCTGACTACAGCATCGATAAATTCATCGGGCCCAGTTATATTACAGGCTGAATAGATTGCTTGGTCGCTGCTGTCATTCATAAGCCCTTCATCCATATCGGCTTCGAACACCAAGTTTCCGATGGCATTAACCAGTACGCCTCTAAAATCAAAAACTGCATCGGCATTTTCATTAAAAGCAATGGTATTTTGGATCAAATCCACGTTAATAGTAGCACCTGTAGAATTGGCTGAAAAATTCAGGTAGTCACCATCAGCTGAAGAGCTAGATTCTTCGATCATGTTCAGAAACATCAAGTTTCCTTCCAAAGTGATCGATGAATCATCAGTGGTAAAGTACTCAATCATAGATCCATTAATTCCTTCACCATTGTGTTCATAGGCATGATTGCCTCTGAACACAGATCGCTTTATTTGCACTTCAACTGTGTCAGTATATACATAAAGTGCGGAACCACCTCCTGTCCCTATATCACCTGTGGCTTCATTGTCAATCAATGCTGAGCATTCATCATCTCTGGTTGCTAAACAGGGGCCTGAAGTGCGATCCATTAACAGTGAGGCATTTGTTGTCATTGATATGGCACCGCCATTGGTTGCCTGGTTGGCTACAAACTGGGTGTTGATCAATTCAGCTTCAGCACCATCTGCCAGGAATAAACCACCACCTGAAGCTGAATAAAGAGGAGAGCTATCTGGTTCCCATTCAACCACCCGGTTATTTTCAATCTGGGTGCGACTGAGCAGGGCTCCCAGATGAACTTCTGTACCCTGGCCAGTGGCGTATATCCCTGCACCCCTACCGGGTGCATTATCGGCGGTACTGCGCAGCACAGTGTTGTTAGTGATGAATCGATGTTGGTTTTCAGTTTGTCCAATCAAATCACAGTTATTAAGGAACACACCACCGCCATTGGTATCGGCTTCATTGTTAAGTATTTCACCTGAAATAAACCGTATCTCACCGCCATCACTACAATGAATACCTTCACCTTCACCTTCAGCAAAGTTACCATTGATCGCTTGATTGCTGTTGATGAATGAATTTCGTATTTCTAACACATTACCGCCACCCAGCATGGCTATGCCACCACCTTGTTCGGCGGTACCAGCGGTTACCGTAGAATCAGTAATGCGCAGTGTTATGTCTCCTGAGGCCATGGCAAGCACCCCCCCTTGAATGGCATTGCCTGTGGTGCCAAACATACTCAAATCCACCAAATCAACCTCAACAGCCAGTGGTTCGGACTGAACAACAGTAAATAAGCGGGTATTTGGATCGACTGCATTGAGTACATTATTGATGCCGTTGTATGTACCTTCACAACTGGTGTAGCCACCTCTGATTTTTATACTTTTATCTATCAGTGTAGATCCGCTGTGAATATAGTTACTTGATAAACGAATCTGAGCTATGCCTGGAAGGCAGCCGAAGGGGCCGCATTCATAGGCTTGTTCAATGGCTTCATTGATATCTGGAAACTCACAATTGGAATCAGGACCAACCCAAATGACCCGTCCTACATCTATATCTCCTCTCATACTCTGGCTGCTATCACTTTGGCCGAAGCTACATGATATAAAACACATAAGGCTCAAAGCACATATATATTTTAAAGTGCTATTGATTTCAATGCTGTTCAATACATTGGTTTGATTATTTTCACTCATGACATCCTCCAATAAATAGCTGTGTATATTGGGTATACGACAAATCAATTGAAAAACACTCATTCACCTAAAATTAATGTGATAAAAATAAGGGGCAAGTCAATACCCAAGCCAAACAAGGGTTATAAATGCTTAAGTTAGATACTTGAT
>CALDFB010000295.1 GCA_937942365.1 uncultured Marinicella sp.
CATATCCTAAAAAATAAGCCACTCCAAAATTCAAGAGATAAGCAAGTGTTAATACCACAAGTGAATCTTTATTCAATTTGAACATACGACAACTTCAAGAATAGTTATGTGTGCAACGGAACCTGATCAATATCATTAAAAATAAAGCCATTAATAATTGAGGGTTTATGGCCATTTCATATCCTTTTTTTGCTTCAACCTTAATATCATCGTTAGGATCTCTGGCTCTGAGTCTTTGTTCAAACGCTTGTAATTCGAAAGCTAAATTGTTTTTCAAGACACTCATTGCGACAGAAAAATCATTATTTTGATGTTGATCGTACTTGTGTCTGGTATAAGCTTCAGCTGTGGCTCCCTTAGAACCATGAGAGCCGGCCGCTCTGAATAACAAACGAGTGGTTTTTAAATCGATTAAAGCCATGTCTAATAGGGTGTTGACATCGAAATGAGACCCAGGGAAAATATAATTGCCAACAATGGTTAAATAGGTAATAGCCAATAAATTTTCTTTGCGATTAACGACTTGGTCATATGATACCAATGCAATGACATCTAATTGATACAGTTGCTGAATCTGTTTGAGTTGATTTGATTTTTGACTGTGACTTAAATACATTGTAGGAATGATTTGAATGTTTTGTATATACCTAAGCCCTTCAAATTGGTGTTTAATGGTATTGAGTAGTTCAAGTTTTAAAGTTGGGTCAATGGAGTTTTGGTTTCCAATCTCTGGAATATAAGCCAACCCGACCCGAAGTGGTAAGCGCAATACGGGCGCGTTCATGTCGTCAGGAATTTTTCCATCCGGGTATAAAAAACCAACCAAGTTCGTGGTTTTGCTGTGACGTACTTTTTGGTGCCCGACCATTGAGCAAGATGACAGTGATAAAACCATCAAAATTAACAATACTTTAATCATGATTAAATGCCTTTTGAAAATCAATACGGTATTAAAAAAGTGGGATAAATATCAATATTAAAAAAATCTAAGGATATAATTACTACTAAAGTACAATATAGTGAGACTTTTATTCAATGTCACAAACAAAAGCGATATTACAAGCTGTTAAAGGTTTACTTAAACAGCATAAAATCAATTATTTCCAAGTTGCCCAGCATCTGGGTTTATCTGAATCGAGTGTTAAACGTTCATTTTCACAAGGTCAGATCAGTTTAAATCGTTTGATTAAAGTTTGTGAATTAATGGATTTAGAATTGGTTGATTTATTACAGGTTATTCAAAACCAGAATGCGGATTTGGTTCATTTAACAGAGCAGCAAGAAAGCTTGATGGTTTCTGACATCAAGTATTTACTGGTTACTGTTTGTGTGTGTAATCATTGGTCGTTTGATGAAATTCACAATACTTACCAAATTGAGGCAGCTGACTTGATCAAAATGTTGTTGCGTTTGGAACAAACTGATTTGCTGGAACTTAAACCCAACAATCAAATCAAGTTAAAAATTTCTCCAAATTTTCATTGGATTGAAAACGGTCCCATTCAAAATTTCTTTGAACAACATATCCAAGCTGATTTTTGGCAAAGCCAATTTGTTGGACCTGGTGAGGTGAGGCTATTGGCCAATGGTATGTTGAGTAAAGAGTCTAATGAGGCCATGCAAAAGCACATCAACAAATTAAAACAACAATTCAGTCAATTATCAGAGCAAGACCAACATTTAAAAATGGAGCAAAGACACGGTACAACCTTATTAATTGGAATGAGGCCTTGGGAAATGAATTTATTTGCTCAATTTCGAAGGTATCAGAACATCAAGCATTTTACATGAGGGGTTCAGCACCTGTTAGGGTGACCCGCGCAAACCTTGTGTTAGGCCCTGCCAGATGAGTTCAAGGCGATCACTGACTGAAGTTTGTTCCAGCACATACTGCATAAAGTCTGCTTCAAATTTAAAATACTCAAAAACTTTAAAACTGAATTTGGCTGGTAAGAGTGTTTTCCACTCAGGTTGTTGCAAGATTTCATGAAGTTGCGGACTTTGTGATTCACTGATAGCTAATAGCAAGGAATAAACTTCTCGCATCTTCTCTACATCTGACGCTGATGAAGCCATGTCTTCTTGATCAGTCAACTCTTTACAAGATGCAATCTGAAAAGGCACTTGTTGTTCAATTTTAAGTAGTTGCAATCTTGTTTGAAGATTAACAGTTATATGCATTCTTCCATCTTCTAGGGTATTCAGTAGTTCACAGTTTCCTGCTGAAAAAATAGGGTAGGGTTCATATGTTGTCAGATTTTGGTTGAGTTTTTTGTTTTTGCGAGGTGTTATTTTGGCAGGACTCTTTACTTTTTTGGTGTGTGCAATGGCCAACATCATTGAAGTTTCTATACAATGCTTTACCATGGCTCTATAACGTGGTTCAAAAACATGTAATGGTACCTGGCTTCCAGGAAAAGACACCATTTGTGGTATGGGAAATAAAGCCACCTTGACAGTTGTTTGGTTTTCAGAAATCATATTAACCCACAGTATAAGCTTTATTTAGATACAGTAAAGTGAAACGGTGCATTGAATATTGGATTGTTTTTGAAATTAGAAGATAGGCATTAATTGATTTAAGTTGAGGCGTTCTGTATCTGAGAACTTTTTCACATAAATTTATTTAAATCATTAATAGCTCATTCATTTCAACAGGTTACAATTGGTTCAATTTAATTTTAAAGGTGCTTAACATGAAGGTTAATATATTTATTTTAGCTCTGATGGTCTCGGGTTTGGTGTCAGCACATGAACAATCTAACTCGATGATTCACCATGAAACCATCCAATGTGATGCCAAAGAAGGCTGTGAAGTGGTTTGTAAACAACCCGGTGATAAATGGAGTTCTTATTTAAAAACGGAAGGTAACATTGAGGTCACTTATTTTATGACCACTGGCGTTCGTCAACTGAAAGCCGATATGGGCAATGGGGAGCACACTATTTTAGATACCCACCCAGAATTACAGTCCTGTCGCATCAGTGGTGTGAAGTAAGGGGTGCTGTCATTATGAATTGTGTGATTTTGCGATCAGAAAAAAAGCAAGGGGCATACTTGTATTTATCCAATGATAAAAGCATAGAGGATGTGCCAGAAGAGTTGCTTAACTTATTAGGTAGCTGTATTCAAGTGATGGAATTAAATTTAGACAAAATTCAGAAACTGGCAACCGAAGACATCAATGTAGTTAAACAAAACATGTTAGATCAAGGTTACCATTTACAAATGCCGCCTAAAAACCAAACTGGGGTCATTAATTATGGTGTTTAGCTAAGATCTCTGGTGAGATAAATTAATCTAGCTATTCAAAACCATTTTTAAAAATCAGGTCAAGAAAACCCACTGGAAATGGCGGTGATAATTCTGAGGTGTTACCTGATGCATCAGTTGCTGTTAACCTGATATAACCACCCTTGATTCCTGAAGGCAGGTTGAAAGTGAAGTTTGTACTTGTTTGAGCAACCGTATAAATTCCACTGTCAGCATAAAAACCGCCTCGAGTGCCGTCGATACTGTCCTCAAAATATACATCAATTTGTAATGGATAAACAGCATTGGCTGGGCTGGCATCGACTGATAACTCTACATCCACGGAAATATCACCCAAATTATCGATAAAAACGGCCGAAATAATATCAGGGTGATTCATTAAGTTGTTGGCACCCGTGTCAGCATCATCCATGTCATTAGGGTTTAAACCATCTGGTACATCACTGCCATCTTGAATAATGTCAATGGCTGCAGTGGCGTTATTGATAGAATGGTTGCCTCGAATTTGATTGTTCAGAGAATTATTGCCTGTCACAAATACGCCTGCACTGTTAAAAGCTATGGTGTTGGCTTCTCCTGGGTTGATGCCACCAATTTGGTTATTTGAGCCTGAAATGATATCAATTCCACCAAAAACATTGCCAAAGTTAATCACTTCATTGCGATCTGTTCCTATGAAATTACCCTTGATGCTGATGTTGTTTGAGCCATCACTGATGAAAATACCGGATTCACTGTTGCCAATTATGTTGCCATTTATTGTTGTGCCATCTTGTAAGGTGCCTATAAAGTGACCGAAAGTAGGCCCGCCAAAAAATGAAATGCCACCGAATATATTGCCCAATGGCGTGATGCCATCTTTGGCAATGCCAATATAATTTCCAAGTATGGCATTGTTGCTGGGTAGATTGGTGGCAGTGGGACATGAGAAATCAGCAAAGTATTGAATGCCGTCCGCATCTTGGTCAGTTATCACATTGCCATTTTCAGCATCAGGGCCACCAATGATGTTGTGGTTGCTTTCGCAACCAACAATGATGCCATTGGCTGGATTTTGTCCGGTACCAAGCAGTCCGGTTTCATCTGAGCCAATTAAGTTGCATTCAATCCAATTATCAGAACTGTTTATGACAGCAATGTTATTAAAAAAATTCCGAATATTTAATCCACGAATAATTGAGGAATCAGAGCCCGCTTCAAGACGCAAGCCAATATCAACGGAATCTCCTTCTACAACGATTTTGTAGTCAGGGCGTTGCTCTGGCGGCAAAGAACATACGGTTGCATTGCCTGGTTGGGTGGAGCCATCTATCTCAACCCGTTCAACTATATCTGGCAGTGAACCCAGGTTAACTCGATCTACATTGATGGTGCATATGTTGTTTATACAACCGGGGTCATTGATATTGAAATGGATAAAGGTTTTGCCTAGAAAGAAGTTGGCTTCTTCAATCGCTGCCCTCAGTGTGCATCTGTTTTCAGTGCCAGAGGTCAGTGTGTTACAGCTGCCATCAAGGACCACATCAGACTCATCCAAAGTACTGTTGACAATAAGCGTCTGGTCGCCCCCAGCCCATGTCAGACCTGTGGTTAAAATGGCAAGCAAGACTGTATGGAGTTTATTCATTTTTATTCCCCTTTAAATTGATTTTGATTACACACTTGACATTATGCAGGAAGGGTTTTTGTCTTGATAGTTTTTATTAAACTTATGGACATGTTTCGAATAAAAATAATGTGTAAATTACTGTGTGGTTTGTGTTGATCACAGATTTTTAAGTTAAGTATACCTGTTACTGAATATACGTATTTTCGACATGCTCAATGAACTTAATTTTAAGTTGATTGAGCTTGTCGAGGTTTTTGTATTTCTTTTCAGAGTTGTTGAATGTTATTTTGACTCGAGTTTATCTTGGGTTTTTAGTTCAAAATCACTGGCATCATGACGTTCATGGAGCTGTTCGGTGGCCTCGCCCCAAGAACGATTCACCATTCTGCCACGTTGAACTGCAGGCCGGCTTTGAATTTCTTTTGCCCACCTGGTGACATTTTCATAAGTATGCGCTTCTAAAAATTCTGCTGCATCATACAACGAACCTAAAACCAGTGCGCCGTACCAAGGCCATATGGCTATGTCAGCAATGGTATATTGATCGCCCGCTATATATTTGTTTTGTGCCAATTGTTTATCGAGTACATCTAACTGACGTTTAACTTCCATGGTGAATCGGTCTATACAGTACTCAATTTTGATCGGCGCATAATTATAAAAATGACCAAAGCCGCCACCCAAATAGGGGGCACTACCCATTTGCCAGAATAACCAGTTCAGACATTCGGTTTTTTGATGGGTGTCTGTGGGGATAAACGCCTGAAATTTCTCAGCCAAGTGCAACAGGATTGACCCAGATTCAAATATCCTGACAGGTTTATCACCGCTGTTATCCATCAATGCAGGGATTTTTGAATTGGGGTTAACTTCAACGAACCCGCTACCAAATTGATCGCCTTCCATGATATTGATTAAGTGAGCATCGTATTCTGCATCTTTGATACCTAATGCCAAAAGTTCTTCAAACATCACGGTTACTTTAACACCGTTGGGTGTGGCCAGTGAATACAGTTGGAAAGGGTGGCTGCCAACGGGTAATTCTTTGTCATGTGTGGCACCAGAAATAGGTCTGTTTATGTTGCCAAATTTGCCACCATCTTTTTCTTCCCATTGCCAAACTTTTGCGGGGGTGTATTGTTTCAATTCGTTCATTCGTTTTTTCCTGTTTTATAATTTTTAGCTATGCATGAAGGGTAATTGACCGTCAAAAAATCAATTATGATACATTTTTTTTAAAGCCTTTTATTTTCATTGTGACTGGTGGTTTTTAACCAGGTCGTCAATCAGTTTTAAATCATCACTGTCAAATTTTGCAATATCAGGGTATTGGTAATTCATGTTTTTCATGTGTTGTAAGACAATCTCTGAAACCAGGGCGCGCATATGAGGTTTATCATCTGCTGGAATGACGTACCATGGTGTATTTTTACCAGAGGTTTTGCTCAATAATGTGTCAAATGCTTGTTGGTAGTTATCCCATAATAAACTTTCTTTCAAGTCGCCAATATTAAATTTCCATTGTTTTTCCGGAGTTGAATAGCGACGTATAAATCGACTGTGTTGTGTGTTTTGGCTGACATCCAGAAAAAATTTAATAACTTGAGTGCCC
>CALDFB010000296.1 GCA_937942365.1 uncultured Marinicella sp.
GCCAGGCTCTGAAAAATAATTGGCTAACAATTAAAACCAATCAATACTATTAAACCCAAACCAAAGTCACCATATAACTAGACATTGTTGCTTTAGCTATTAGCTATTCTGCCACACAAGCAGCCTAACAGCATTCACAGAAACACAGCGGACTCCATAACTCATAAATTTCTTGATGAACTTCACAGTTTTTTAGCAGCATTTACCCTACTTTAACCTACTCAAATAAATAGGCTCTTCATACTGGGTTGCCTGATTAATAACGATTAAATTTAGGATAAAAGAATGGTAAATAAAAAGGCTTTCAAAATACTACAGTACATATTTTTAATCTCACTTTCATTACAAATTAAAGCACAGGTTCCACCAGTACCAGCAGCTTTTCCTTCAAATTTCTCTTGCACCCCTGGCCAACTATTATATCGTCAAATCGGGCTAGGTCGGATCACCAACATCATGTACCACAATGGACACATTTATACCAATAATGTGAATGGTAGAAGTGAGCGAGAATTTATTTTCACAGACATTGACGATCCAAATAGCTTAGAACAAGTGTTCACTCCAAATTTACGTTCTATTTCAGACCAAGGTAATCATGGACACAGTAAAACTGGTGACTATTTAACTGGATATTGGAGTAGTGGTTACAAGCGAATTGGCTTGGGCGTTAACGATGTAGAACAAAGCCCTGATGACTGGGTGAGTTGGCAAGATCAACCACGACCTACAGACTCTGGTTCAATACGAATTTACTACCCTTGGTCTGTGCCATTTAATTGGCTGCAATATGGATCTACACCAGGCACAGGGCGAATTTATAGGGCAGATGAACTTCTTACAGAATGGGAGCCGTTGGCAGATCACGGCATTGCTGGCAACTCTATACTGCTGGGCAATATACTATTCATAGCCTCTGATGCATCTAGCCTGGGAGTTGCTGCTTATGACATTGGACCTGTTTTTAATGACCCTCCAGAACCACCAAGACTCATTGATCGTTTAACCGGTGTTATTGGTGGATATTTACCTTTTTTATGGGAAAATTACTTAGTGCTTTCAGGTGGACGTGATCGTGACATCATGCAAGTTGTTGACATCAGCGACCCAACTGATATGCGCCTAATTCGAACCTTTGACCTGACAGGAACCAGTGCGATGAACGCGGGCACAAGTGTACCCTATGTACAAACACAGGATCAGTTTGTATTTGCTCGTAGACATAAAATAGATATGGAATTACTGGAGATCGTATTGGAGTTTGATGAGGTAGGTAATAATCGCCCCCCCAACAGCGTATCTGGTCAATTAGATGTGAGTCAATATACTTTACCCCTTGGCAACCTGATGATATCAGGAGGTTTTTCTGCTTCAGGACGCGATGGTATTGGAGTTTGGTGCCAGAACAGCACTCCTGATAACAGAGCACCTTATGTTGGCTATCACCTTCCAAGTGATGGACAAAGAAACTTTCCAGTGGGAGCACCTATTAGCTTGGTTATTGCTGAAGAACTGGAGTCTTTTACCATCATTAATGGTGAAACCATAATAGTTAGGCCTGTAGGTGGTGAACCAGTTGATGCTTGGACTTCGTTTGCTCACGATGGTATTTTAACAGTTACTCCCAGGGAATATTTACAAAATGACACCACATATGAAGTCCTCATCCCTTCAGGAGGAATCAAAGATGCTGCGGGCAATGGCATTGAAGGTTATTCATTTTCATTTTCAACCGGTGGTGCTTTGAACGGCACAAATTCCGCACCTCAAATCAACGAGATTATGACAAGTTTAAGCCCTTCAGAACCCGGTGATGAAGTAACCATATCAGTCGATGCAAGCGATCCGGAGCTTGATACTATAGAGTACCGTTTTGTGTATGGTGATGGCACACCAGCTAGCACTTGGTCCAGTACCTCTTCTGTGAACCATGTTTTTAATAACTCTGGACATTTCGCTGTTAAAGTACAGGTACGAGATATCAAGCCAGATGGAACTTCTTCCGTTGTATCAGACAGTTACACTCAGACCGTGGCCAACTTACCTCAAGCTAACCTTAAACCAGTAAGCTCTTCGATGATTGCGCTGGATGAAACAGCCAGGGTATTATGGGTTGTTAATCCAGATAATGACAGCATAACACGCATAAATGCCGATACCGAAGCAGTGATGAGTGAAATTCAACTTCAAACCATACCTGGTGTCTCAAGACCTGCTAACCCTGTATCAATAGCACTGGATCCTACTGGTAAAGCTTGGATTGCTACGCGTAAGGCAAACAAGCTGATTGTGCTTAACAGTGACGGTACTTTCTTAGATGGTATTGACATGGGTTATGGCAGTGCGCCACAAGCTGTATTAGTCAGCAACGATGGAAATGCATTCGTCACATTAGGAGGTCGGGGAGATACAAACCGCGATAATGGCCAATTAGTTAAGTTTGATACCGCATCCCGAGAGGAAACTGGCCGCCTTGAATTGGGTCAATTGCCCAGAGCTATGGCATTGAACCCTGCCAATGATCGTTTGTATGTTGCAGCTTTTATTTCAAAAGCCAACCACGGTGAAATATGGGAAGTTAATCCCGCACAGATGAATCTGATGAATACAGTTATTTTAGAACGCGACCGAGGTACAAGAGGTTTGGACACTGGTGGCAGTGATGGCCCTGGTGTTCCTAATTACATTGCTGATCTAGAGATAAGCCCTGATGGTGAATGGCTTTGGTATACAGCCATAAAAGCCGATACCAATCGAGGTGAGTTTTTTATGCAAGGTACAGATCTTAATGCACCATTTTCACATGATTCGGTGGTGCGTTCTATGTTAGGAAGAATTGACCTGACCGGCAGTATACCCGCAGAACCAGAGTTTTCAGGTTCTAACTCACCTTCTCGTATTGATGTAGATAATTCGGAATCGCCTTCATCACTGACATTCTCACCACGAGGAGATTATGTTTTTCTTACTTTGCAAGGTAATAATACCTTAGCTGCTTTTGATGATTTTGCGATTCGTGAGATCGCTCTTACCACTTCTATCTGGCGAGCCAATACAGGCGATGCACCACAAGCCAGTTTGTTTGACCCCAATAACAACCGTTTATGGGTTAAAAATTTCATGAGCAGAGATTTAAGTGTATTTGATATGAGTCAGTTCTTAAATGATGGCAGTATAAATATTAAATCAAGGGCTGTTTCAACTGTTGGTGCTGAAACTTTAAATTCTCAAGTTTTAGCAGGTAAGCGCACCTTTTACTTTGCCGGCAATGATCCTGTTGGTGATAATGAGATGAGCTTTGAAGGTTATATATCATGTGCCAGCTGTCACATTGATGGCTCACACGATGGACGAACTTGGGACTTCACTCAAAGAGGTGAAGGCCTGCGCAATACAACTGACTTGCGTGGAAGGCGTGGCATGGGACATGGGAATGTACATTGGAGTGCAAATTTTGACGAAATACAAGATTTTGTGTTAGACATCGTGAATAACTTTGGCGGCAATGGCTTTTTATCTCCCGGCCAAAGCCCTCACCCTCCACTGGGAAGTCAGAATAACACAGGCCTCAGTCTTGAACTCGATCAACTCAGCGCATACCTAACATCATTAGGTCCAGAAAGCATCATACAAAGTCCATATCGTAATTTTGATGGTAGCATGACTGCAGATGCAAACGCTGGGCTTATATTATTTAATCAAAATAATTGTGCAAGTTGTCACGTTCAACAAACGGACTATACTGACAGTCAGCTTGGGGAGTCCGCTCTATTACATAATGTAGGCACACTGCGAACGAGCTCAGGTAATCGACTTGGAGGTAACTTAACAGGAATAGATACACCTACTTTGCTTGGTGTCTGGGAAAGTGGGCCGTATTTTCATGATGGTTCAGCAAAAACCCTTAATGACGTGTTTGTAATCGCAGGTGGTTCTATATTGCAGGCTGAAACTGGATCTTTGTTCGGTGGTGCATCTATTCCAGATTTTATCGAGATTAACCAGGACAGCAGCTCACATGGAACATATGTGAACTTACGCAATACTGGAGATGGTTTAACTGTCACTGGTGTAGATGGTGGTTCTGGGGGCATCGGCGCCATAGAAATTCGATTATATAACACTTCAAATCGCTTTGATGCCAGTATAGAACTAGAAGTTAATGGTCAAGTATACAATGTTGATATTCAGCCTTCAGACAGCCGTTTAGAGTGGGTTTCAGTACGTACAGAAAACGTCGATTTTCAACCAGGCGAAACTAATGTTGTTGTCGTAAGAAATGGAGCCGAAAATAGACGTATCTATGTGGATGAGATCATGATATCTCGTAATGATGACATATCTCAGGCGAATGCTCATAGAGTTGCGGCTCAATTAAGCACCGAAGAAAAGAATCAACTGATGACTTACTTGAGAGAATTAGACGGATCAAATAGCTCGTTCTCATCACCCGATTTGATTTTCAAAAACGGATTTGAGTAAGGGCTTATCGAAATATTAAATCTAAAGCCTTGCCTGCTTATGATAGCAAGGCTTTAGTTTTTTTCCAGCTAAGGTAATAATTCATTCAACAAGCTCACAAACAATTGAGCGATTGAGTTATTAAAGTTTGCCCAAGTTTAAGCCGGCAAACCATGTATGACAACCAATCAAAAATCGCACAATTGACCCCAGATCAGGTGTTTTCAACTTCCTTAACCCATTTCTTAATGATTTCATGATGTTCTTCCCAAGCCTTCCAAACAGAACGAGCCCATAGTTCGACCTGATTATTATGCTCTTTCGCATTTTTTGATGCCCATACAATAGTGGCATTGACCCCACCTAAATTAATCGGAGGCTGTAACCAATAAAATTTTTGCTTTGTGGCTTTTTTTATTAGTTGTGTTGCAACATCATGTGGCCTACCTTCTTCTATCACAAAATATAAGCTCATTAAGTGAACCGCAACAGATTGAATACTTTGGGCTGATTCAACACCTGGATGCTGAGCAGCGTAAGCATCAACTGTTAACCTATGATTTTTCCAATATGCTACGTCAGAATACTCTCTTGCCAATATTTCTCCATAAATTTGCCAACATCCTTGAGAAGATTTCATATAAGAATGGGTCGGACCATTTGATTCTGGGTACATACCCTTGCACGAGAAACATTCAATCATTATCGGCTGCTATAAAGAGTCATTAAAAATTTAAGTATATAGATATGATGTTTAATAAGCAAATTATTGACTACTCATATTTGTATACTATTTTTTTATTGAGGCGATAAAATACCCTACTAACCATTGATACCATGATGTTAAAATAGCTACTTTTCGTCGCAGAGACAATGCCTTGAGCCTACAAGAATTACTGAGTGACCAACCTCATAAAATCATCACATACGGTGGGGTTAAATTTGTATTATTGGGAACAGCACATGTGTCACAAAAAAGTGCTGATGTCGTCAAAAGTTTAATCGAAACCAACGAGTTTGATACCGTGGCAATTGAATTAGACGAGCTCAGATATCAGGCCATAACTGATGTAAACCGGTACAAAAACATGGACTTAGTCAGCATCATTAAAAACAAACAAACAGGACTGATTGCCACCAATTTAGCCATGAGTGCTTATCAAAATAGATTGGCTGAACAATTAGGCGTGGAGCCTGGGGCCGAAATGAAACAAGCGATTGAG
>CALDFB010000297.1 GCA_937942365.1 uncultured Marinicella sp.
TGATGTTGGCTTTGTTGCTTGTGTTAGTTTTCTTAATCAGCTATATGCAATTGGTTTTATATCAATTAATGTTACCGGTAATTGAGATGATATTGATTGTGATCAGTGTTTTTCTTGTTCATGAAAAAAACAAATCATTTCGTCAAGAAAGGGAAATGATTCTAGTAAACAGGGTTTACACCCAAATTCTGGAGTCAAATAAAACTTTATATGAAAACGACTCAAATTTGTCATTATTGAGTGAATTCAGCCGCTTTTTATTGCAATTAACCGGGTTAACTCAAATCAACTATGTTTTCAAGACCAACACATCAAAAAGCATACTTGAATTTGATGGCGTTGACCTGAAAATAAATGAACAGAGTGATTCAAAACAAATTAACTGTGGACACTGTTTAAACATTAAACTGTCAAATGATGAAGATTGTATTCTTGCATTTTCCCAGGATGCAGATGAGTTTCAACATAAAAAGATTGACCTTTTAATTAGTAAAAATAAGCCATATTTAAGACCACTTTTATCACGCATCTTCAGTGAAATTAGGTCGCAATCTGACAGTTTCTTAGGAGTTGTTCTGAAGGGTCAAGATAAAGAATTGTTCCATGAAAAATTCAAAAGAGTAACAGACAATTTTATCAATCATTACATGTTGCTGAGTAATCATTTTAATTCTTCAAAAGTCGCTTCAATATTGTATGGAATTAATGGCAATTTAGTTCGGACTAACCCAACCGCAGTAGAACTGGTAAAAACTAATACACTAAGAACGTATAACCAAACACTGATTGAGTCATTGTTAGAAATTACAGGTTTGGATATGAAAGACATTCAGGAAGGAGTATTTAATCTAATCGATGATCATGAATTAGTGATTGTTTGGCCAACCCATGACAAAATTTTTAAAAAAAATCACATCGTAATTTTGTCAGTTTATTTAAATGAAAACAGACTATTTAGTGGCTTTATTTTGGAGCTGGTTAATATCGATGAGGTGAATTTTATTGCAGAATTGAAACAACGTGTTGAGGCCGAACGATATAGTCAACTAAGGAATGACTTTGCGGAAGTTTTATTAGAATTAGATATGATAGACATGGGTGTTGATGTAGCTCCCACTATCGGCGACGTCAGTGATAAAGTAGAAGCAGTCTCAGCCAAGCTAAACTCATCAAAGCTTATGGTAAAAACCGTCAATGAAATTATGAGTCATAAGGTCTTTGCTGTTGATATCAGAAGGCTGATTAAAACCAGTGTGCAAGGAGTTGAAAATATAGCAGATGAAAAAGCGATAAAGATAGCAATTGAACAGCCTAATTTTGTTAATTTGGTTTTAGTTAACTATCAGGAGTTTGTAAAAAATTGCAAAAACATGCTTAAACTAGCTATACAAGACTCTTTAGAAGAGTCAGAATTAACACTCAGCATTAAAGAAGTAGAGTTAAATCAGCAAAGAACTATGTTAGTAACCACCAAAACAAATGGTTATGGTTTGTTTGATGAAAACATTACTGGGCCAGATGATAAACATTCAATGAAAGTTGAAACCTTGCTTGCCAACATGGGATCGCAACTGGATGCCTATGGTGGTCAAGTTAGTTTAAACTCTAAAATTGGTGTGGGCACCACCATTAAAATCCTAATACCCTGCTATCAACCATGACCGCTAAAAAGATCTTAATAGTAGAAGATTGTGTTCATTTAGCAGCTTTGATATCTGAAATTTTAAAACAAAGTAAATTCGAAGTTATCATAACTAATGATGGAAAAGCAGCGCAAAAGTCGGTTGTTGAGAATGAGTTTGATGCCATTGTTTTAGATTTAATGATGCCGTTGATCGATGGGAAGAAGTTTCTTAAATGGATCAGAAAGGAATTGCAAAATAACACTCCAATCTTGATCCACACTGGAACTAAAAACTTTGAAATTGAACAAGAACTTTTATCTCTGGGAGCTAACGCAGTTACATTCAAGCCCATCAGAGCCAAAAAGTTAGTGAGCGCTGTCCAAGCGATTTTATAAAATGTGATAGAAAATTTAATCCCACTAAACATATTTCCTGAAGGAAGTTTGGCAAACTCTGTAATAGTCACTGTGTGGGTCGGCGTCATTGTTATTGCTTTTTTTAACCTGCGTTTTGGCTGGGTTTTATCAGGTTTAGTGGTTCCAGGTTACCTTGTCCCATTGATGTTGGTTAAGCCAGTTTCAGTATGGGTTATCATCTTCGAAGCATGGATAACCTATTCAGTTAGTTTATTTTTATGTAATAAAGCTGGAAGCTGGTTTGGTTTGAGCCATTTTTTTGGTAGAGACAGGTTTTTCTTATTGATCTTGGTCAGTGTTTTTGTGCGGTTGATAATGGATGCATTTTTTTTCCCAATGGCCACCAGTTATTTTCAAGAAAACTGGCAAATACAACTGAAGTTCCAAAATGACCTACATAGTTTTGGTTTAATTATTATTTCGTTGATTGCAAACCAAATTTGGAAAACTGGTTTTGTCAGGGGGAATTTTCATTTTTTTGTAACGCTTTTTATTACATTTATCGTTGTAAAATTTTTGCTCATTGGTCTTACTAACTTCAGTATAGCTAATTTAAGTTTCATGTATGAAGAAATTACTGTTGCTATTTTGGCGAGCCCCAAAAGTTACATTATTCTATTGTTATGTTGTTACTTATCATCAAGAATGAACTTGCTCTATGGTTGGGAGTACAGTGGTATTCTTATTCCATCTTTGATCGCGTTACAGTGGTATTTCCCACAAAAAGTGTTGGTTACATTTTTGGAATCATTTGTTATCCTTGGTCTTGGTGCGTTGGTTTTAAAAATTCCAAGATTGGCTAATATGGATATAACTGGAGCGAGGAAGTTGGTGGTATTTTTCAGTATTGGGTTTCTGTACAAAATGGTTTTGGCGTATTTTTTGGAGTGGAATAATCCATATGATAAAGTGTCAGATTATTTTGCTTTTGGGTATTTGTTGAGTACTTTAATAGCAATAAAAATACACGATAAAAACTTGTTTTTTCATACCAGCAGAGCAATTCTTCAAACCTCAATTATGACAGTCCTTTTTGCAACTGTTATTGGGTTTATATTGACACAAGTTAAAATTCCGGCTTTTGAAAAGACTCTTGATATAAATACCGAAGCAAATTTACAATATTCAGACCAAGATTTTGATGATTGGATGCTGAAAGCAAAAGTTAATCTATTCGAGGCAAAGTCCTCTGGATATTCAACCCAACCATCGATTTCAGAGATTGATCAATTTAGTGTTGCTTTGCGACATATTGATGATGCCATCAAAGCCCAAAGAGACATACCAATAAAAGCACAATCACTTTTAAATTCAGTCGGCTATGAAATTCATGAATTGAGCCAAGAAATTATTCTTTATCCACAAGAAAAAAAGACTTGGGGAATATATGTTTTCAGTAAGCAGGAAGAAAGTATTCCATTGTTGGTTTCGGCACCGAGAGGCATGGATGAAGAACTCGCTTACGATGCCAGTTATTCTATGTTTAAGTTATTAAAAGCTCGATATATGGCCATTTCAACCAGCCCCTTCAAGTCAAACGAGGATGGGTCGGCGGATACTTTATTAAACCCCAGTACCAGCTTTTCTTATTTCCAAAAAGTACTCAGTAATAACAGTGTTTTACAGGTGCGGACAACAAAGAGAGACATTGAAAGTGTGGCTAAAAAGTACAGCCATCTAGTTAATAAAGCTGCTGAAAGCTATCTATGGATTAAAGGCAATTTAAAACAGGGCATTGATTTTAATTTTTTATCTGAGATGACAAAAGAGCCAGAAGTATTTTGGTATGAGCCTGATTTTTTCAATCAACAAAGAAATTCAACCAAAAACGGATTCATGGAGCTATTGATCAATCAAAGGGTTGCCAACAGAATCAAAGTCATGGCATCAAATGATGCAAATGCAGTTTCTGAAATAAAACAAGACATCAGTATTGAGGGGTATTTAAATGCGTTGATACTTGAAGAAAAAGATTTTATTGCACCCAAAAACAGCGGGCTATACTCTCCACCAAAAGCCAATGAAACCTTGTTTTTTTATCAAGAAATTTTATTGCCGATAATAGAGATAGCGAACAATGATTCTGCGTTTCAAAAAGGTAATGAGGACCTACAAGCTATTAACAATATAAATGTGCTTGCACAATTGTTTAATTATGAAATTACTTTTTATAAATACATCAGAAACGATAAGGAATACTTGATTTTAAAAGAAAAGAATAATGATTCAAAACGCTATTGGGGTACCTATGTTTTTTCTTTACACAACCCTTCAAAACAAATTGTCCAAGTGCCCAGACCATTGATGGAACGAGGAACTTTTGAGTATGGTCAATTTTTATTCAACGTTTTAAATGCGAAAGTTTTAATGATTGCTGGGTCACACCCAAATACCAATCAAGACAATTCGAGCGATGTTTTGAGCAGGTTTAACACCAACAGCATATTTAATACAGTTCACTATGCTTACTTTGATACCAAGCGGAATGAAGTTGCACAAGCCCATCAAGTCCGAAGTATGGGATATAACATGGTTGCGAAAAACCCAGGCTATGATTTGGTGGTTTCCGAAGAAAATAACATTGAAAACCAGCAAATTAAACAAAAACTGCTTGCAGAAATATCTTCGTTGGCGGAATCCTTAGGTTTGAATTATCTTTCAGACTTTAATGAGCAACACCTTGTTGGTACAAAATTCACTCAAAATGCCATCATCAACCAACTGCGATATCAATCAAACAAACAGGTGATTACACATTGGATATCTCCGTTGCTTAATCAAAAACTTAAACAACAAGAAGAACAATGGTTAAACTACAAACAATTCAAAGCCATGGGGTGGCAGACAGAAAGTCGTGACATCATTAAATTAATTCAATCAGTTGATTCATCCACCATCCCGTTAGAGCAAGAGATTATCCAAAATCTCGATGCTTACATCGACTCAGAAAATATTGCTTTTCTCCTTCGTCTCAACACCAAATCTAAATACACTTTTAAGGTTGTTTCAGATGAAGACAGCAAACAATCATTTGTGGTTATTTATGACCGAGGTTCAATAGTGGCGATTCGCAACATCAATGCGATGACATCATCTGAATTAAATTTCAGACAGGAAAATGCCATCAATGAATTCTTAACAGCACGCCATGCTTGGCTGACATTTAGGGTAGAGTTGTGAGACTGATAGGGCATATTATAGTTTTGATTGTTTGTTTTGCTATTGGTTCGCAATTCTGGCTTGTGTATAAAGAGCGGTTTTGGTCTGACAGCCAAAACGTCAGTAGCGAATCCAAGAAACCAGGGTACAGTACGCGCCGTTCGTATAATGTCACCGAAGGTGATAAATTGATTTACAGACCGCCAAAAAATGCCACCGATCTCAGAGTAATCGTTTACCCAGTTTTTGAAAATTCTGAGGAAGAACAATTATCTAAACTAACAGACGCCACGGAAATGTTTACTTACATCACTGAGCTCTATAGTGGGGGCCAAAGTGAATCGATAGAGGTTTTGACAGAGTTAAATCAATACAACCACCCACCTTCAAATGAGCTGATTGACCCATTTTGGATTCATAGTAAAAATAGATTAGGAAGCAGCCGTTCATTTACTGTTGAACTTGACCCAAAAAACAATGAGGTCATTCTTCAATTCACCAGCCAATTATTCAGGAGATTCATTGTCAGGGCTTACTATCAACAACGTCAAAGTCTAAAACGTCATGAACAATTGTGGCAAAGAAGTTCAAACAAAAGAAAGAGAGATCTTTTGGTTTTTTATCCATTTAATGAGGATCAACTCAAAACTTATGAACGGCAAAACATGTACCACAGTGCATGGCGTTCAATAGCCCCCTTGTCGATTGGTGATAAAGAGCCACGCCCAGTAACCTTGCAAGAGTACAATGACCGTGACAAGCTTGTGCCAAGCGAAGGTTCAGGTTTTGACCTTAATGTGGTGTATCTACCTAAAAATAATAAGTATACCTTTGCTGTGACCAAAGAATCAGAACTGGTGATGACAGTTGATCATTTAGACGAAGAATTTGGGTCGATACAAATGCGGCTTCTTCATAAACTTTTAAATGGTAGCGTAAACGAAAAAATCATTGAAATTCAATCCAATGTGTTGCAAATGAACATGGGTTCAGGGAGTTATGAAGTTTCATTTAACCAACCAGCTGCAATCATGGTTGAAGCCAATAGCAATATAAATCTACCTGATACAAAAACAAAATTTTATAACTTAAGGTCTGCAGATACCATTAATTATGAGCTCGTAAAAGCAGAGCCATACAATCAAAAATACAGATTACTGATGCGGCGTGTTGGTGAAGAACCAGTTACTAAAATTATGCTTGAATATATCAGTGAAACAGGTCTAGTTGATCAAGAAATTATAGATCTCGAATTTAATCAAGGAATTTACACTTCTTTTTTATCAGACC
>CALDFB010000298.1 GCA_937942365.1 uncultured Marinicella sp.
ACTAGCCCTTAAATTGAAGTGACCATCCATTCTGTATACTTATGAAAGATTGTATTAAGTTAAATGTATCAATTTATTAAGAAAAGTACAGCCCTTCATTTCTTTACATTTATGGCTTCAGAACCTAAAATCACACATTCAAAAACCACCCATATTCGATACTTTTGACCACACCATCACTACAAATCAACCAAGCTTGTTGTCAACGATCAGGAGAATGGTTATTCAAGCCAATCACCCTATCGATTCAGACTGGCGAATTGGCAGTAATTTCTGGAGTGAATGGGTCAGGTAAAACCACCTTATTGCAAGCCATAGCTGGCTTAAATTTACTTTCGGCTGGTAAACGCTTATTCAATGGATCCGCAGCAACAGATCAATGGTTAGCACACAGTCATTATTTAGGGCATAAACTGGGTAATCAGGATAACTTAAGTTGTTCAGAAAATCTGCGATTTGTGGCCCAAATCAATCAAGTTAATGTCAGTGAACCAGATATTGAAGAAGTGTTGTCTGATGCAGGGTTGGCCGGCTATGATTTTCAATCGGCTAATGACCTTTCTGCTGGCCAGAAAAAAAGATTGGCATTAAGTCGTCTGCTGTTACTTGATAAATGTTTTTGGTTGCTGGATGAACCATTCGTTAATTTAGATCAAGCCGGTTGTGATTGGTTATATGATGTCATTGAAAATCACCTCAGTAAGGGTGGTGCAGTAATTCTCACTGCGCATGATAATAAGAAAATTCATCAACTCGCTCAACACCACATATCTTTAAAACCACCTTCTGAAGCTGAAATGGATGAATACTGATGCAGTTTTGGGCTTTATTAAAAAGAGATGTATTGGTTGCATGGCGACGTAAATCAAATATATATCAGCCTTTGGTTTTTCAATTATTGATTGTGACCATGTTTCCATTAGGTTTAGGTGCTGGCGCACAAACCTTGAGCAAGATCGCTCCAGCAGTTATTTGGATTCTTGCGTTGTTAAGCACCTTGATTACATTGGAAAATATTTTTAAAGATGATTACCGCGATGGTAGTTTAGATTTGTATGTGCTCTCCGGCATGAGCTTGCCCATCGCAGCACTGAGTAAGGCCACTGCTCATTGGTTGACCACAGGCGTGCCGGTGGTATTATTTGCACCAGTGATTGGTCTGTTGATGCATTTACCCAGCCATTCTTATGCCGTTTTATTATTGTCTTTAGCAATAGCCACCCCCATATTCAGTTTGCTGGGTACTGTGGGCTCGGCATTGATCATGAACATCAAGAATGGCGGCATGTTACTCAGTGTATTGATCATGCCCTTATTAGCACCGGCGCTGATATTTGGTGCGGGTGCAGTTTTAGAAAGTTCACTCGGCAATTCTGGCTTTGGCCATTTAATGTTGCTGTTGGGTTTTGCGGTATTGACCCTTACTTTAGCACCTTTGGCAGCAGGTGCTGCAATTAAAATTAATTTAGAGTAAGTTATTGGCATGAATCGAATCGTAAAGTTTTATCATGAAATGGGTTCTCCACCTAGTTTCTATCGCATCACCAGCTACTGGCTCAAGCCTTTGTTGCTCTTTGCGATTGTATTAACAATTTATGGCTTGGTCGAAGGTTTGTTTTTTGCTCCTGAAGATTACCAACAAGGCGATTCTTATCGAATCATTTTTGTGCATGTACCAGCTGCATGGATGAGCTTGTTTATTTATGCTGTGGTGGGTATTTCCGGCATCATCACTTACGTCTGGCGCATGAAAGTTGCCGAAGCCGTAATGATGGCAAGCGTGCCTATTGGCGCCATGTTTACCATTGTGACCTTATTATCAGGTATGTTGTGGGGTAAACCCATGTGGGGCACCTATTGGGACTGGGATGCGAGAATGACCTCAGAACTCATCTTGTTGTTTCTTTATATTGGTGTGGCTGGTATTTACAGTGCTTATGAAGAAGATCCTCGAAAAGCCGCTCGATTGGCTGCATTGGTGGCCATCATCGGATTAGTTAACTTACCCATCATTCGTTATTCTGTCAATTGGTGGACCAGCATACATCAAGGCGCTTCCATTTCTTTGTTGGGCGGATCTACTGGCATTCAAGGCTGGGGTATGCTCAGACCCTTACTGGTTATGGCTTTCGCGACCAAATTTTATTATCTTTACGCCATGTTGACTCGCGCCCAAACTTATTTATTCAAAACTGAAAGAAAGAAAAAATGGGTTAAACAAGCACTGACAGATCAAACAGGAGGCAATACATGATCGAGTTATTTGACATGGGTAAATACAACTTTTTTGTTTGGAGTTCTGTGGGCATATTTTTATTCGCTTTATCAGTCGATTTTTTCAGTGCCACCAGTCAACGAAAAGCAATCAAAAAGCAAATCAAAGCTGCATATCGAAAAGCAACAAAAGGGAGTGAATCTCCATGACACCAACCAGAAGAAAACGCTTGTTACTGATTTTAATGATAGCATTGGGGGTCGCTGTTGCGGTAGCGATATTCCTGACTGCTTTCAAAGAAAACATCATGTTTTTTAAAAGCCCCACTGAAGTTGCTGCCAAAGACTACCCCATTAATCGAAATTTTCGATTGGGTGGCATGGTTAAAGAAGGCAGCATGCAACGAATACCCAATAGTCTAAAGGTCCAGTTCGTCATCACTGATTTTGCTGAAGATGTAAAAGTTGAATTTGAAGGTATTTTGCCAGACCTCTTTCGAGAAGGTCAAGGTGTAGTAACCATCGGCAAAATGACCACTCAAGAACTGTTCACTGCTGAAGATGTATTGGCCAAACACGATGAAAACTATATGCCACCAGAGGTTAATGACGCGCTTAAAAAAGCACAAAATCAATCACCTAATTACAACAACGGTTCAAACTAAATCATGATAGCTTCTATTGGCCAATTCTTGCTTATTTTATCTCTTGTTACAGCGGTGGTATTGATGTTGGTACCCATGACAGGATACTTCCAAAATAATGAACGGATGATGCGAACTGCTCGCCCTTTATCATATTTATTATTTACTTTGACGCTCACTACATTTCTCTTACTGGTCAGTTTGTTTGTGTTACAAGACTTTTCTGTGACTTATGTTTGGCAGCACTCCAGTTTGGCTTTGCCATTGCGTTATCGCATCACCGCAACATGGGGAGCCCATGAAGGCTCGGTGTTGATGTGGGTAACAGTACAAGCTTTATGGATCGCAGCAGTGGCCAGGTACAGCCGCTCACTCAGCTTGAGTCAAGTTTCTAGGGTTTTATCGGTTCTTGGTGTCATTGCTACTGGTTTTTTAGCTTTTGTTCTGTTCGCTTCCAACCCTTTTGAGATCACCAACCCGGCCCCGCTCGATGGCCGCGACCTCAACCCTTTGTTACAAGACTTTGGCATGATTATTCACCCTCCCATGTTGTACTTTGGATATGTCGGTTTATCAGTGGCATTCTCACTGGCCGTGGCAGCATTGATTGGTGGACAAATTGACGAAAAATGGATTCGCTGGTCCAGAAGGTGGACTAATTTAGCTTGGGCCTTTTTAACTGTAGGCATTATTTTGGGTAGCTGGTGGGCGTACTATGAACTTGGCTGGGGTGGCTGGTGGTTTTGGGATCCAGTTGAAAATGCATCATTTTTACCCTGGTTGGCTGCAACAGCTTTGATCCATGTTCAAGCAGTCAGCGAACGAAAAAATGCTTTTCGTGGTTGGACGGTATTACTGGCAATCATTGCATTCAGTTTGTGTGTATTAGGAACCTTTTTAGTCAGGTCAGGCAGCATCACCTCAGTTCATTCCTTTGCGGCTGATCCATTCCGAGGTATTTTCATCTTGGTTTTACTGGCCATCTATGCCGGTGGTGCTTTGACTTTATATGCCCTACGAGTCAACCAACTGCGTTCGCGCGACAACATCAACCTTGAGTCAAGAGAGACCATGTTGTTAGCCAACTCTTTGATATTCATCACATCCACGTTTACCATCTTACTTGGCACTTTGTTTCCAATGATATTTGATGCCATGGGTAAAAAAATATCGGTTGGAGAACCCTATTTCGGACTGATGTTTTTCTTGTTGATGATACCTATGGCAGTACTCATGCCATTGGGCGCGCAACTCAAATGGCACAAGGATCAAATGAGCACTGCCATCAAAGCATTGACACCCCACTTTTTTATTGCAGCAGCATTGACGACAGCAGCCTATTTTTTCTTTGACACTTTAAACTTGAGAGCAACTGCTGGTGTTTTTGGCGGGTTTTGGATCGCATCTACATCAGTAGCACAAATCATCAAATTCCCAGGTAAACCCAACGCTGGTTTTGTGGGTATGTCAGTGGCACACTTGGGCGTAGCCGTATTTTTGTTTGGCATGTCAATGACTGAGCACAAAGACATTGAAAAAGATATATTGATGCAACCCGGTCAAACCAGCACAGTAGGTGGATATGATTTCACATTCAATGGAGTCACCCAAGTCAGCATTGAAAACTATCAAGCTCAACAAGGCTCAATTCAAGTCAGTAAAAATGGCCATGATATTGTAGAACTTAATCCACAAAAACGATTCTACCCAAAACAACAACAACCAATGACTGAAGCCGATATTCACCCAGGGTTGACCAAAGACATATATGTTTCATTGGGTGAACAGATCAATCAAGAAGGAGACTGGGCAGTGCGAATTTATCTTAAGCCCTTTATCCGCTGGATGTGGTTTGGCGGTCTCATGATGATGGCTGGCGCAGTGATTGCTTTATTCAATCGGCGCAACAAACGCCAAGAACGTCAACAAGTGGATCATGTCATGAAAGAAAGGTTGGGGATATCATGAAAAAAATTTGGGTGGCTTTGATTCCATTGGCAGTCTTTATCATTTTGGTTGCATTACTGTTTGTTAATTTAAGCACCCACAATGAAGTACTGCCTTCTCCATTAATCGGAAAGCCAATTCCAGCTTTTGAGCATCAAACCTTGTACAGTAATCAAACCATAACCCATGAAGACTTCAAGGGAGAACCTTGGTTGCTGAATGTTTTTGGTAGTTGGTGCCCAAGCTGCCAATATGAACACCCCTTAGTTACGGCTCTTGCAAATTCAGGGCGCATAAAAGTGATTGGACTCAACTGGAAAGATGAAGCCTCTGATGCTGACCAATGGCTGAAAAGATGGGGCAACCCTTACCATGAAATATTGGTTGATTATGAAGGTGATACTGCCATCAACCTAGGTGTTTATGGCGCACCAGAAACATTTTTAATCGATGCAACAGGTACCATAGTCTATAAAATATCTGGTGTATTAACCCAAAAAAACATCAGTCAAGAATTGTTGCCATTAATTGATAAAATATCATTATGAAACTGTCTTTGAAGTTCCAATTAGTTTGTATTTATTCGGTGTTACTTATCGTCACGCCTACCGTGGCTTTAGCCATTGACGTTTATGATTTTGAGACTCAAGAGCAAGAAGCACTTTACCAACAGTTGGCTAAAGAGTTACGTTGTCTGGTCTGCCAAAATCAAAACCTGGCAGACTCCGATGCAGGTCTGGCAAAAGACCTCAAAAACCAAGTGGCAGAGTTTGTCATAGCAGGCCAAGAAGCAGAAACCATTAAACAATACATGGTTGACCGTTATGGTGATTTTGTCACTTACGATCCTCCGATGAATGCCAGCACCTTGTTTTTATGGTTTTCTCCACTGTTGGTCTTTTTGATCGGTGGAGTCATGCTGTTCTTCAATATCAGGAAAAAACACCATGAATGAATTTTTAATTTATGCAGTTATTTCTTTACTCAGTTTACTCATGTTTTATTTTTGGTATCAGAGACAAGGCCATACCAGTGAAAAAAAATGGTTGTTAGAACAGTTGAATCAGCACAGTGGCTTGGAACAACAGCCCTATGTAGATGCGCTGAAAAAAATAAACCATAAATCTTCAAACCTCACCACCACTGTTTGGGTAGGTTTGATGCTTATCCCTGCAAGCTTTGCCATAGACTACATTTGGTTTCAAGACATACCAATTGACCAACGCGTTTCAGCAACTGCGGTAACACCAGAAAATGGCTCAAAAGCACCTGACCTGGCTTCCGCCATCACGCAACTGGAGCAAAAACTAGCTGAAAATCCGAACGACCTAGAAGGTCAAATGTTATATGGTCGCAGCATGATGTCGATGCAACGTTTTGATTATGCGGTTGCTGCGTACCAGAAAGCCAACCAACTCGCTCCTAACAACGCTGATGTGCTAACCGAATTAGCTGAAGCCATCGCATTCAGAAATAATACCGGAAGTTTTCTGGGTGAGCCAGAACAATACTTAAAGCAAGCAATAGAAATCAACCCCAATCAACAAAAGGCCATGTGGTTACAGGGTATTGTTTATTATGAAAACCTCAACTACATAGAAGCTGAAAACATTTGGACAAAACTACTGACTCAAATTGAAAGCCCTAACATTAAAACCACCATCATCAATCAAATTAACCAAGCACGAGTGGCACAAAATAAGCCAGTTATCAACGATGGCGCTATCGACTCAAACACTTCAATGAACGCAGCCAGCAATGGTTATTTAGTGGTTGTTGATGCCAGTGAAAGTATTAAGAACATGACACTCCAACCATCAGCCCGGATATTTATTTATGCCAAACAGGTCAATGGCCCACCCATGCCCATTGCTGCCGCACCCATAACACAACCATTTAATTGGCCCATGTCTATTCGCCTCAATGATTCCAACAACCTAAATCCTGAGAGAAAACTCAGCAGTTTCGAACAGTTAGAGATTTCAGCCAAACTGAGCTTATCAGGCAGTGCCACCCCACAAGCTGATGACATAGACAGTGAAACTCAAATAATCAGCAAACAATCAGCCAGTATTCAATTAACCTTAACCAAATAGAAAAGTCATGACACATACCAAAAATACACCTACCAGAAAAGTTCCTGAGCTCAATCTAGTGGACTATATAGCTGGTACGGTGCTTGAAAAACAACGTTTTGTTGATAACTTTTATGCTGGTTTGGTTGAATATGGCTTTATTGTACTGAACCCTTATCAATTTGATTTTTCACTGGTAGAAGACTGTTACCAAGTTTTCAAATCATTCTTTAAACTGCCCTTGGATACCAAACAAGCTTACAACATCAACGATGGTGGCAAGCGAGGTTATGTGCCACGATTACAAGAGCATGCCAAAAATAGTAACAATCCAGATTTAAAAGAGTTTTGGCATGTGGGTCGAGAAGTGGCTAAAAATCACCGCTTTGCTCAAGAATATCCAGACAATCTATGGCCTCATGAAGTTGCTGACTTTAAACAAAAAACCTATGCCCTATACCAACAATTAGATCAAACTGCTTTAACGATGTTTCGTTCTTTGGCTACAGCCTTGGATGTACCTAAAGATTATTTTGAAAAATTGACTCAAGATGGTAACTCCATTCTCCGCGCCATTCATTATCCACCCATGACAGAATTCGAACTACCCGGCTCTGTAAGGGCTGCCGCACATGAAGACATCAACTTAATTACATTATTGGTAGGTGCCACTGACAGTGGCTTGGAATTGTTAGACCGCGACGGCGAATGGTTGGCTGTGGACAGCACCCCAGGACAGATTGTCGTTGATTCTGGTGACATGCTTTCTCGCATAGCCAATGAAGTGATCCCTGCCACCACACACCGTGTGGTCAATCCATCAGACCAAGCATCAGACCGTTATTCGATGCCATTCTTCTGTCACCCACATCCAGATGCCGTTTTGAGCTGTATTCCGTCTTGTTTGGGCGATGGCGCAAAATATGCAGACATCACTGCCCGTGATTTTTTGAACCAACGCCTTAAAGAAATCGGCTTGTCTTAATTTTAAAAGACTATTTACTTCGTTCGCTGAGCACTCCCACATGCTCGAGCCGTAGCCTAATCAATTCGTTGGCTGAGCGAAGCCGAAGCCTCAAAAAAACTAACCATAAGAATCAATCACACTGATAAATTGAAATTGCTTTATTGGCTTCATTTGATGTTAAACGTACTGACTTAATTCCTTCAGGCCATTCAAAATTTACTTGATTGATGTGCTTTTCCCACACATCATGCAAGGCGTCCATTTTCACAACTACTTGGCAAGGTAGCTTCTGGCTGGTTTCTTGGTAGACCCAGATATACCTGCCTTCAACCTCAAAACCGACCGTCTCTAAAGCCACAGCCTCCTTGCCATTATCAATTTTTAATTGAAAGGACTCAACCACATAATCTGCAAATTTACTTTGTGCAGACTCATCTACACTGAAAACAATACTTTCACCCAATTTACCAGAAAAACCATGTTCTGCATCGTGCAAATAAAACCTGTGTATAACCTCAGTCTTGCCAGAATTAGAATTGGGTTTAATGGTTGTATAAGCTTCTTTTTGTTGATGCCCCCAAACTGTCGTAAAACTGATAAATAGTACCCAGGTCGTTAATGTGCGAACCATCAACATATTTATTTCTTATACTTTTTAGGTTCTGCTTTCTTAATCGGCGTTTTGATGTCATGCATCAAATCTTTATGTTCTAATTTTTTGCTTTTTTCCTGTTTGAACATTTCAATCCTTGAAGGAATAATTTGACGTGGGTAATGATTATTCTCAACATCCACATCTGCTGTTTCCCATCCAGCATCAACCACCACAGACTTGAGTGTCTTGCTTTTATCTGTAACCAATAATTTACTGACCTTCAGTGGATTTTTACGCCAAATTTCAGCGGGAATATACAGCTCTTCATCAGAACCATCTTGATAAGTCAGTGACAACAAAATGGGCATCACTAAACCACCTAAATTGGAAAAATTCATCACATAGTAGTTTTTATCTTCATCCAAGGCCCTTTCCATAACGGCTTTTTCAATGGGTTCTAACTCTGCTAATAATTTTTGATATTTGCTGCGATCTTTATTGCTTGGCGTAAAGCGATCATATTTATCATGAAAATCATTGATGTCTTTATTTAATTCAACCCAGGTCTTTATGCGTTCAGCTTGATTTCGACTGACAAACAATGAACCTGGCTCAGCCTCATGTTCCGCTCTGCGTCGATCAAGATCAATATCAGGATTCATGGTATCCAATCTGAGTTGATATACTTTATCTATGGAGATATCCACATGATCTGTGGTGTAAAACCAACCATGCCAGAACCAATCTAAATCAATCCCAGAAGCCTCTTCCATCGTTCTGAAAAAATCTGATGGTGTAGGACGTTTAAATTTCCAACGTAAGGCATATTCTTTAAAAGCAAAGTCAAACAACTCTCTGCCCATGATGACTTCACGCAATATGTTAAAAGCCACTGCAGGTTTGGTATAAGCATTAGGGCCCAACTGCAAGACACTGTCTGATTGTGTCATCACAGGTACTTGAACATCTGATTTCATGTAATCAACTATATCTCTGGGTTCAACGCCCCATGGTATATCAGGATCCCATTCACGTCCTGCAACACCATCTAAATAACTGTTGAAGCCTTCGTCCATCCAAGTCCATTGTCGTTCATCAGAGTTAATAATCATGGGAAAATAAATGTGACCTATTTCATGAATCACCACCCCAATTAAAAACCTTTTTTCAGCCAAGGTATACGTCCTGCTGTTATCTTCTTCATGCCAAATGGTTCTGGGACCATTAAAGGTGATCATTGGGTATTCCATGCCACCCACAGGCCCATTGACACTGATTGCTACTGGGTATGGGTAATCAAAAGTGTAACGTGAGTAAACATCCATGGTATGAATCACAGATTCTGTCGAATATTTCTTCCAAAGGTCACCTCCTTCTTTAGGAAAATATGACATCGCCATCACCATTTTCTGTTCTTTACCACCTTGTTGATAGCCTTTGGCATCCCAGATAAATTTTCTCGATGATGCCCAAGCAAAATCTCTGACATTTTCCGCCTTAAAAAGCCAAGTCTTTTCATCAGAACTGCCATTTTTTTCATTTTCCAAAGCTTCTTTTTCAGTGACTATCATCACAGGTCTTTTCGCTGTTTCTGCTTCTTTCAAACGATTTTTTTGTTGTGTCGTCAGCACTTCATCGGGGTTCTGTAAAACACCGGTAGAAGCGACAATGTGATCAGCCGGCACGGTCATTTCAACTTCGTAATTTCCAAATTCTAAAGTAAACTCGCCACTGCCTAGAAACTCTTTGTTATGCCATGCTTCATAATCTGAGTACGCGGCCATTCTTGGAAACCATTGGGCCATAAGGAATATGTCGTTGCCCCCTTTCCTTTCATCATCAGGAAAATGCTCGTACCCAGACCTGGCTCGAACTGCATTCTCCTCTAGCAGGTTAAAAGCAAATTTCAAACTGAATTCAACTTGAGCACCTGAGTCCAATGCTTCTGGTAAATCTATTCTCATTTGAGAGCCATTGATCACATGTGGTAAATCAACTCCATTTGAATCATTAACATCGGATATTTCATAGCCCAATTCAACATCATCAAAGAATTGCTGTCTTCTGAGTTCAGTTAAATTAATTCTTGCTGGCTTATCACCTTTCGCATGCTCTGTAGACGGTCCCCTTCTTCCAATGCCGCCAAAAGTCTTTGTTTTTTCTGCAATCGAATCAGATTGAAAACGGTTTTGATCTAATTGCAGCCATAAGTATTTCAACTTATAGGGAGAATTATTTTGATAGACAATTGAGACTACACCTGACAAACTCCGTTTGTTTTCATCCAGCTTAACTTTGATTTGATAGTCAACTTGTTGTTGCCAGTATGACTGACCAGGCTCGCCTGCTGCATTTCTGTAGATATTCGGCGTAGGGAGTATCTCATCCAACTGCCTGAATTTATCGACAAAACCACCTTTAGTTTGTTGCACCGCTGATACTGAACTTGCTGTCGATAAGCACAACAATATAATTAAGATAATGACCTTATTTTTCATGTGGGTTTCCCTTTGTTAGCGTATTTATAACCAAGCCATCTTTAAGTGGCCTTTCATTTGCCGAACATCCTAACATGCCTTGGATTCCAACAGCAATTCTCAATTATCTATAAGGGTGTTTTATTTTGTATGAGATGATCAAAATATGACAAAAATTGGTTGTGATTTAAAATATTTAGATTGAAATGAGATAAACATCACAAATACCAGCTATAAGTCACATTTTTTTGCATTTACTTCAAATTTTCATTATGATAATCAAAAGTTAACAAACAAATAAATTTCATGGCAAGAATATTAATCATAGATGATTCACCTTCACAGTTATACGGGATGCAAAAAATCGTAGAAAAGATGGGGCATGAAACATTGCTTACAGAAGACGGTAAAGAAGGTATACAAATCGCCAAAGAGCAATTACCCGATTTAATTTTAATGGACGTCGTGATGCCAGACCTGAACGGATTTCAAGCCACTCGAAAAATATCTAAAGACGACAGAACAGCACATATCCCGATTATTATAGTTACCACTAAAAAACTAGAAACAGATCGAGTTTGGGGACTCAGACAAGGTGCCAAAGAGTATTTAGTTAAACCTGTTACTGAAAAAGCCTTGAAAGCCGTTCTCAACAAACATTTATAAATTAAAGTTTCATCGATTAATCAGGCCTAAAAGTACAGAAAACCTACTACTTATATTATTGGTTACTCAAGTCCACTGACAGGCCCCATGAACTGTCGGTAATATTTTAATTCCTTGATTGATTCTTCAACGTCAGCCAAAGCCAAATGTTGGCCAGTTTTATTGAACCCATCCAACAATTGTGGATTCCACCTTCTGATCAATTCTTTGATCGAACTGACATCAATTTGCCTGTAATGAAAATAATTTTCCAACTGAGGCATGGATTTAGCTAAAAAGCGCCGATCTTGACAAATGCTGTTACCACACATAGGTGAGGAATGAATAGGCACATGTTCTTGTAAGAACTCAATAGTCAGTTGTTCTGCTTCGCGAACC
>CALDFB010000299.1 GCA_937942365.1 uncultured Marinicella sp.
TTTTAACCCCCCGGTCTCTGAAACCCAGTCTTACTCTAGGCCATAAAATCAATTACACGCAACACATATGGTATTGTACTACATAAAATACAGAAATGTTAAATTTTGTAAACATTCCTTTAATATAAGGGCATCACTCCATATTTAAATCTTCAGTGACACAGAGATGAAACCACATAATCATCACGACAGTTAAGGCGCCAATCTATTAACATGCCAACCACCTGAGTGTCGAGTATACCTAAACCGATCATGTAACCTATTTGCTCTTCCCTGCCAAAATTCATAGAATTCTGCAACTATGCGATATCCACCCCAATTTTCTGGCAAAGGAATTTCATCACCTTTGAACCTATCTTGTAATTCTTGCATGGCCGCACTCAAGACTTTTCGATCAGTAATCACCTGACTTTGATTTGAAACCCAAGCGCCTAACTGAGAACCCACTGGCCTGGATCTGAAATATTTGCGCGATTCAGCTTGTGTTACTTTTTCAACGTTTCCACTGATTCTCACTTGTCGTTCTAAATCCAACCAGGGAAACAAAATGGAGGCTTTGGGCGTTGAACTTAACTCTTGCGCTTTGGCACTATTGTAGTTGGAAAAAAACACAAAACCCTTCTCATCAAACATTTTGAGCAACACAGTTCTGACTTGAGGCATGCCATCCTTTCGTACTGTCGCAACACTCATCGCATTCACTTCCTTGAGCTTTGCCTGTTGGGCTTGTGCAAACCACAGTTTGAATTGTTCTAAAGGCTCTTCACACAAATCATTGCGATTCAAGCCTGATTGAGTATACTCACTTCTGATGTCACCAATATTCATAATATTGACCCTTCAATTTTAGATAAAAAATACATGTCAATCACTTGGTTTTCCGCCAAAAATACCCTGCCATGAGCAAAAGCACTAAAGGTATCAAAACCAACATAATACCAGCAAACCATAAAATTTCATTGGCACTGAAATGTACTTGACTGTCTGAAACACCGATACTGGGCAGGTCAACACGTTCATCATGTTCAAGTAACCAATCTAGCATGCGGTATGAAATTTCTAAATTACCTCCACTGTCGAGGTATTGATTACTCAAAAAATCACTGTCACCAACAACCATTAAACGGCTGCTTAAATCAGGATTTTCAGGGTTCTCAAGCTGTTGAGTGGCTGCCAAAATTTGGTCTTGATCATTTAACCACAAAGGTTGGTTTGTTGTCTCGAATGGCATCACTTCTGACAGATCGATAGGACGATCAAAACTCTGGTTTACTGGATGTTTGGGATAATCTTTGATAATTAGTTGACCTTGATGGAATGCATCGGCGCGCATCACATCAAACATCAAAGACAGGGCGGGTTGAACTGAAGCATATCTGGGGTCTGTTAACCATAAGATGCTGCGGCCCAAATAAGCCTGTCCTTCCAGCCACTGCAATTGAGCCTCAGTCAAAGTCACTGAAGGGGCCGCCAATACAATCAATTGAGTTTGCTTAGGCAGCCTGATACTTGGTTTCCAAGGCAGGATCACAACTTGGTAATTGGCTGCTAACAATTGTTTAAGCCAATCACTGTAACCGTTGTTGTGAACCGATCCCGTGTGTTCATTGAATGAATGACTGCTTAAGTTTTCGACAAATACAATCCACTTATTATCGGGTTGGCTCAACCGTTTCAAGCCATTAAAAAATGCCTCATAAGACAAAGTAGATAACTGAAATTTTTGCTGTTCTTTGTGAATGACCATTTCACCTTGTTTTTGGATACCATACTGTTTTACCAGCTCAATGTTATCATTCATATCCATGTAGTTGATTTCAACACCATCTAGCCAAACTATCAATGGCTGCAAGAAGTTCTTCACCAAACGGGCAGCAGCCGAACCAGGTATAGCAAACACATCAATTTGTAAATTTTCTTGTTCGGCCAAGACTTGCTGTGCTGATGGTGGCAGTAAATCTGCATAACTTTTACTCAAACGCCAATTTTCAATCCATCTTGCTGCAAAAAAAGTGGCCACCAGCCACAGTAAAATAACTGACAGTTTGATGAGTGAATTGAAACGATTCATTTTATAAGTACCTTACTGTTGGTTTCATATCAGTTTTTTAAGGCGTTTAAGTTGCATTGCAGTTAACCACATAAACAACCCACACCCTCCCAAAAAATAAATCAAAGAACTTAAAGACACTTCTCCCTCAGCAAACCATTGTAAATGATGCACTGGAGATACCAAAGAAAGCCAGTTCAAACCATAGCTTTCATTCAGGACATCTCCACCTAGCATCCAGATCAACACAAAAACCACAAAATTCAGCAACACTGCGGTCCCAGTTGACTCACAATAACTTGATATCAGTTGACCTAAAGCCATCAACCAAAGGACATAGAGACTGAGACCAATACCACCAATGATCATTTGTATTGAATTCACTTCACCACCCGTTGACAGTAACATTACCACCACTAACAACTGCAACCAAATCCAGATAAATATAGGCCATTGCGCTTTCATTTTAGCGCTGACAACACCAAAAAAACGAATTCTATTGATCAACAAATACCAGGTGGTTTTTTGTGCCCGTTCTTGCGCAAAACTTAATCCAGAAGTCATTGCAATTAACAACATCAATAGTTTTGCTACTGTAAGTATAAACGGAACCCACAAAGCCTGAGTAATAGAGGGCGGATTGGGCAAAGCTTGCAAGCTCAACTGTACACTGCTGTAACGATCTAACAACTGCCAAAACAACCAAGCCCCAATAAAACTTAACAGTGCCAAAACCAACCACATCAGTGGTCGACGCCAAATCACAAAAAAATCTTTCTGTGTAATATTCATTATGTCTCCACTGATCGCTGTGCAATAGGTTGTTTTGACATGTTGCTTATGGCTTGTTGATATAAGTCATGAAATTGGGATTTGTTGTCATAGGCTTCAGAAAAAACGGCCCTACCTTGGTGCATCACGACCACCCAATCAGCCAAATCTTGCGCTTCATGCATGATATGAGTCGCCATTATGATGGCTTTTGAACTCTTCAACTTTTTAATTTGTTGTTTAAAAGTCATCAAGACTTCTGGGTCCATGCCGTTCATTGGTTCATCTAACAACCATAAAACAGCACCTGAAACTGTCATCTGTGCCAATGATAAACGTTGACGGTACCCCAAAGACAGGTGTTGGGTCAATTGCGAACTCACAGCTTGTAACTGCCAGAGTTTAAGGGCAGATTCTACCACTTCCAAATCTTTACCTTGATCAAATATATGGGCTGTATAAGACAACTGCTCTTTAACTGTTAATTGTGGATAGAAAACAGCAGGCTCAGGCATTAAGCATACACTTGTTTGCTCTAAATCAAAAATTTCACCCGAATCAAACTCACTGATACCAGACATTACATTAAGCAGTGTTGATTTACCTGCTCCATTTGCTCCCAATAAAACTGTTACACCTGTACCGGGCAAATCAAGCGTTAAATTTTGCAACAACTTTTGTCCTGATCGAATCACACAAAGTTGTTTTAACTTCATACGTTTAACCTCATTATCTTGGCTGGTTTTTGAATTTTCCATACGTTTGGGTACGTGTATTTAACTGGCTATTGTATTTTTAATTGATTATAGTAAGCATTTATAAAAAAACAAACCACTATTTATGTACGCTATTTTAGATTTTCTTGAAACGGGTCTGCTTAATTTTTCTGCTTGGCAACTGATTCTGTATACTTTCATCGCAGTACAAATTACTTTATCCGGAGTCAGTTTATACCTTCACCGAGAACAAACACACCGTGGTATACAGATGAACCCGGTGATTCAACATTTTTATCGTTTTTGGTTGTGGTTCACCACTGGCATGCTTACCAAAGAATGGGTGGCCATTCATCGTAAGCATCACGCACACTGCGAAACTGAAGATGACCCACACAGCCCTCAGATTCATGGCATTAAAAAAGTTCTTTTTCATGGTGTGACTTTATATACGCAAGAACGTAAAAATCAAGAAACCATGGAAAAATATGGCCAAGGCACACCTGATGATTGGCTGGAAAGAAATATTTATACGCGCTTTCATTATTTCGGCATTGTTGCTCTGGCATTTCTCAATGTCGCGTTATTCGGTGTCATAGGACTGTTAATTTACGCCATTCAAATGCTGTGGATTCCGGTATTTGCAGCCGGTGTAATCAACGGTATTGGTCATTTTGTTGGTTACAGGAATTACCGAACCGATGATTCATCAAGAAACATCACTCGATTTGCTTTCTTTATTTTTGGCGAAGAATTACATAATAACCACCACGCTTTCCCATCCTCATGTAAATTTGCTCACAAAAAAGGCGAGCATGACATTGGTTGGTATATCATCAAACTGATGAATAAACTGGGTTTATGCCAAATAAAAAAAGTGGTGCCAGACTTATATGTAGATGAGGCACAAAAAGATTTTGATGGAGAAACGGTTAAAGCCATATTGACCCACAAATTCAATGTTTTACAGGTTTATATCAAAGACGTCATCAAACCTAATCTGGCCGAAGAGTATCAAAACGCCTCCACATCCTTCAGCAAAAGAATCAAAAAATACACCCAAAACCTTTCACTTGATCCACAGTTTTTAAAATCCGACATTAAATCCAAGTGGAGTGCTTATTTTGAAGACAGCAAGTCACTGAAAAGCATGCTGCAATACAAAGCCGAGCTACAAGCCATCTGGGATAACAATACCCAATCAGTTGAAGAAATGATCATTGCTTTCAAAGCCTGGTGCACCAAAGCAGAAGCCAGTGGTAACAAAATGCTGCAAGATTTTGCTGTATCTTTACGCCAGTATAAACTGCATGCTTTCACTGCCAAATAAATAACCCCAAATTAATGCTCAAAAAAAACCGGGCTAAGCCCGGTCAGACTGCTGACAAAGTCCCCACTTTTGAGTGGGGATTTTTTATAATAGATGTATGTTAAAAGACCAGTCTCCTATCCAGTCTAGTTATGAGTTTGTTAGCCTTGAGGATTTAGTGCCTCAAGATCATTTAGTCAGAAAG
>CALDFB010000300.1 GCA_937942365.1 uncultured Marinicella sp.
AAGTCTTCTGAATCAAATGATCCTTTTGCAGGCATCAAGTTTCGTAACATAGGACCAGCTCTGATGTCTGGACGTATTTCCGATATAGATATTCATCCACAAAACCAAAATATTTGGTATGTAGCTGTAGGCTCAGGTGGGGTATGGAAAACCATCAATGCAGGAACTACGTGGACACCTGTTTTTGACAAACAGTCTGTCTATTCAATTGGCAGTGTTACTGTTGATCAATTAAACCCAAATAGGATATGGGTTGGGACTGGTGAGGACACAGGTGGTCGCCATACCAGTTATGGTGATGGGATATACCTCAGCGAAGATGGTGGAGGTTCATGGAAAAATATGGGTCTAAAAGACTCTGAGCGAATTTCTACAGTAATTATTCACCCAAAAGATTCAAATACTGTATGGGCTGCTGTACAAGGCCCATTATGGTCGAAGGGCGGCCAACGCGGCTTATATAAAACCACAGATGGTGGTAAGACATGGAATAAAACGTTAGGAGACGATGAGTGGACAGGTGTTACTGATGTCATCATTGATCCAAGAAACCCGGACCGATTATATGCGGCCACATGGCAACGTCACAGAACTGTGGCTGCTTACATGGGCGGTGGTCCTAATACAGCCATTTATAAATCTGAAGATGGCGGTGAAAGCTGGAATAAGTTAAGTGGTGGTTTACCCAAAGATAATATGGGTAAGATTGGTTTAGCCATCTCACCACAAAAACCCGATGAAATTTACGCTGCCATTGAACTTGAAAGAAGAACAGGTGGTATATACAAGTCTTTTGACCAAGGGGCTTCTTGGACTAAGCAGTCAGATGCTGTGGCTGGTGGAACTGGACCACACTATTACCAAGAGCTTTATGCTTCACCACATCATTATGACCGTTTGTATTTAATGAGTAATTACATGATCATTTCTGATGATGGTGGTAAGACTTATCGTCAAATGAATGAAACAAATAAGCATGTAGATAATCACGCCATTGCCTTTAATAAGGATAATCCTGATTATGTTTTGATAGGTACTGATGGTGGTTTGTATGAAACCTATGATTTAACAAAGTCTTGGAAGTTCGTGGCGAATTTACCCATCACCCAATTTTATAAGGTGGCAGTAGATGATGCGGAGCCTTTTTACCATGTTTATGGAGGCACTCAAGACAATAACACCCAAGGGGGCCCTTCTAGAACTGATAATGTCCATGGGATTCGAAACTCTGACTGGTATGTGGTCTTATTCGGTGATGGTCATCAACCAGCCACAGAACCAGGTAACCCAGATATCGTCTATGCCGAATGGCAACAAGGTAATTTAGTCAGGGTCGACAAGACCACTGGAGAGTTGGTTTATATTCAACCACAGCCAGATGAAGGTGAAGTGGCCGAAAGGTTCAATTGGGATGCACCGATTTTAGTCAGTCCCCATGAGCCTAAACGCTTATATTTTGCATCACAAAGGGTTTGGCGCTCTGATGATAGAGGTGATAGCTGGCGGCCAATTTCAGGTGATTTAACTAAAAACCAAGAGCGAATTGAGTTACCAATCATGGGTGGCACACAAGGTTGGGATATGCCGTGGGATGTGTTGGCCATGAGTAATTACAACACCATTACTTCAATTTCAGAATCGCCGCTGCAAGCTGGATTATTGTATATTGGTACTGATGATGGTTTGATCCAAGTGACTGAAAATGAAGGTGAGAACTGGCGCAGCATTGCTGTAGGTGATTTGCCTGGTGTACCAGAAACTGCTTTTGTGAATGACATCAAGGCCGATTTACACGATTCAGATACCGTTTACATCGCGCTTGATAACCATAAGTATGGTGACTTCAAGCCTTATTTGTTAAAAAGTAACAACCGAGGTAAGAGTTGGAAAAACTTGAGTTCAGGCATTCCTGATGATCATTTAGTTTGGCGCGTGGTACAAGATCACGTGGACCCAAGTTTGATGTTTGTAGGAACTGAGTTTGGTGTATACGCCACAACCAATGGCGGTAACCAATGGCACCAACTTAAAGGTGGTATGCCTACCATATCAGTCAGGGATTTAGCTATCCAGAAAAGAGAAAACGATCTGGTAGCCGCCACTTTTGGCAGAGGCTTTTATATACTGGATGATTACAGCCGAATGCGTAACATCAACGCAGAAGGTGTCAATGAAAATAAAATTTTCCCAATCAAAGATGCGCTTTGGTACATGCAAAGACGGGTTTTGGGCGGCAGTGAAAAAGCGTCTCAAGGTGATGTTTTTTATAATGCCAAAAATCCTGAATTTGGTGCTATCTTTAATTATTACCTCAAAGATGAGCTGAAAAGTGACCAAGCGAAGCGTCAAAAACAAGAAGCTGAATCATTGAAAAATAACAAAGCACTTAAGTTTCCAGGCTGGGATGTGGTTGATGCAGAACGAACAGCAAAAGACCCACAGATTTGGTTAACAGTGAGAAATAAAAATGGCGATGTGGTCAGGCGGATTGTAGGAACCACTCAAAAAGGTTTCAACCAAGTGGCCTGGAGTTTAAGATCGCCTGCATTTGGTGTGGTGGGTGCCGGTGGCGGACCTTTCTCATCAGGTGAACCTGAAGGTATGATGGTGGCACCTGGCCAATATACTGTTTCAATAAGCCAAGAGATAAATGGTGAGATCACACAGCTCACCGAAGCGGAATCATTTAATGTTGTGCCATTGAGAACAGGGGCACTCAAAGGAGCAGCGTATACAGATGTGGTGAAATTTTGGCAAGAACTGACCGATACACAACATGAAGTCGCAGTGACTCAGAAAAAATTATCAGAAGCAATAAAACGAACCGATTTGATTGCCAAAGCTTTAAAGAACAGCTTGGCTGAGCATGGTGAGTTGGATTCTATGTTGAATGATATTGTTACTGAACTTCATGATTTGGATCGACAAATGAATGGCAATAGATCCAAGCGACAAATTGGTGAAAAAACCAAAGTGACCATTGGGTCACGCTTAAGTGCTGCATCAATAGGTACCGGTTTATCAACCTACGGGCCTACACCAACACATCGCAAGACATTGGCCATTGCTCAGAAAGAGCTCAATATCTTAAAGCCTAAAATAGAAGGTGTGGTTTCTGATAGAATCCCTGCACTTGAAAGTAAGTTGGCCGAAATTGGCGCACCTTATATTCATTAATCATTGCTTCACATAACTAGCAGCCAGTAGTGAATAACTACTGGCTGCGGACAATAATGCCATTCTGATTGAGCCAGAGGCGAAGATAAGAATCTCACCAAGATTAGGCGATATCAAATCAGTTGTCAGACATCCAGTTTTAGCAATCCTTTGACTGTGCTAGCTGACAATAGATCGGCCGTACCTTGAGCATTTCGACAGCGTTCAACAGAATCAAAAGCCAAAGAGGTTAGGCCATATCTATCCACCGTTATTACAAACGATCTTAACAAAACAAGCCTGTAATTCCAGACGAGCCAAATCATACAAACCCGTCATTCAAGACGAGTCAAACCATATAAACCCGTCATTCCAGACGAGCCTAAGGCGAGATCAGGAATCTAAGCAAGCCCTTATCAATCAAATTATTCCATGTTAGGTTGGTTTAAAAATTTTAGTGTATACAGTTCTTAAGTTTTAGATCAGCGTTACGAGATCCTTTAAATCCATTGAATATAAAAAAAGAATGTCATTCTGATTGAGCCAGAGGCGAATAGGAGAATCTCCTCAAGACCAAACGATATCAAATCAGAAGTTACTATCCAGTTTTGGATATCATATGACTCCTTTCAGCTAAAACCTGATGTGTCGCATATTGAGCACTTCGGCAAGCTCAGCACAGGCTGGAGCCGAAGTGAAAGTTTACAAAGCTTGAATCAATTTCGCCCATTTAAGGTTATTGGCTTTAAAGTCATTAACTTCTTCCAAAGACAGTTCTTTCTTAATCAGCTGCAAACAATCCTCTCTGGCCCAATTAAATAAGCGAATGTCAGCTTGGTTCGAGGATACAATCATTGCTAATTCTTCATCGGTTAACTCCTTTCGAGTAACAAATTGTTTGGAAACATTGTGTCGTGAATAGTGAATATCTTTAAGTCCTGTCCTTTTTTTCAGAAGTAAAAGCCCCTCATCGAATAAACAGGTGGTTAATACCAATGAAAAACATTGGCTCAGGGTATCTGCGGCCACATTAAATAATGTTTCATCATCAGTTTTCCCACTGTGTAAAAAACCACTGAAACGCTTTGCTTGGCCATTAGAGATTTCGGGGCTGGTTTTAAGATTTAAAAATTCTCTGATACTTTTACCAGTGATTTGCTGGTGCAAGGGATGATCTTTTTTACCTTGAACATAATTATAGTAGGACAAAACACGATCT
>CALDFB010000301.1 GCA_937942365.1 uncultured Marinicella sp.
GCGAGGTCGAAGGTGTGCCACATCGCGCAAGAACTCCATGGTATGGCGTTTGGGTTGAACAGGGTAGGTGTCAGGGTTTTCGACCCAACCAACCACTTCTACTGAATTTGCATGGATTTCGAATTGTTGGCCTTTGCCTCCGGATTCTACCAATTTCCCTTGTACGATCACGGAACAACCGGTGAACAGTTTCAAAATTTCATCTTGGTAGTTGGCCAATTCATTATTGGCCACGACTTGAATGCCATCAAAGCATGAACCGTCGTGAACCACTAAGAAAGAGAAGCCACCTTTTGAATCGCGAGTGGTTATGATCCAACCTTTGATTTCGACCTGTGTGTCTTTTTCAATATGGTTATTGAGTAATTGTTTAATTGCGTGTTTTTGCATCGTTTAATTCCTAAAAAAAGCCACTGTCTGTGAGTGGCTTCAGTCAAATTGTTTTGTATTTGTTTAACTTGCTTTGTCTAAGGAGTTTGCTCTGGGTCCATTTAATAATGCTTGCTCTACACTATTAACCATTAAGTCGATTTCCGCCTCTGTGATATTAAAATGAGGAGTGAAACGCAAAGAATTCTCACCGCCATGAATCACACCTAAGCCGTTATAACGTAAATATTCCTCAATACTGTTTTTACCATACGCTTTAAATTCTGGATCGAGCTCGCATGAAAACAGCAGGCCAGTTCCTTGAACATTGGTGATCTCGCCATTCATTTTTTCTTGTAAAGCTTTTAACTTGCTGACCACCAGTTGACCCATTTCTCTGATGTTGTTTTTCGTTTCATCTGTTAAGCTTTTTAAAACAGTATAAGCCACATCTAGTGCCTTAGGATTCGCAGTCATGGTGTTACCGTAAATGCCCACTACATATAAATTAGCCGCTTTTTCATTCATGGCCAGCACTGACATCGGGTAATGTCCAGCATTCATGGCTTTAGAATAAGTTTCCATATCTGGCGCAGGTAAATGTTCAAAGCCCGGGTAATCACATATAGATAAACAACCTTGGGTCCTTAAACCAGCTTGAATTGAATCAATCAAGAATAAGGTACCGTTATTTTCAGTCAGTTCTCTGGCAGTTGCATAAAATTCAGGCGTGATGGCCATACCTGGATTGCCTTCACCCATGACAGGTTCCATGAAAAATGACTCGATGAATTCATTGTTGTTGGCCGCATCATCAAAAGCTTGCTTTAAAGCTTCGACATCATTAATGGGTACCGTGATTAAATTATTTCTGCCTTGGAAAGAGGCTAAATTCTTTTTGTATGATTTTAAGGAAGAGTCAGAATATTGGGCTGGACGATCAGTTCTACCGTGAAACGCGCCTTCTAGAGCCATGATTTTTATACTCTTTCCGTAGTGATCTCCATTCATGCCGGTTTGGTTTTTGGCATTCACATCAGAGATTCTTGATGCTACGGTGACAGCTTCCGAACCTGAATTCATACAGATAAACTTTTCAAAAGGGCAGGTATCGAGATTTTGGCCTATTTCTTTTTTCAACAAATCTGATAAACGTTTTTGGTAATAGCTTGGTGTCATGATGTTAGCCATCACATGTGGTTTGGCCATGGTTTCAAGTACATGATCAGCAGCGTGACCTGCACCTAGCATGCCATAACCACCATTGTCATGTAATATTGCACCCTTGAGAGTAACAACCCATGGACCCTTACCAGCCAAGGCCACATAGGGATTCACGGCATCAGCTGCATAGAAATTGATGTAATCAGCATGCATGAAATCCAGTTGGTCAGCTTCATCCATATCAATGATTTGGGGATATTCAGTTTCGATCAGTTGTAATTGTTGGGTGGCCATACTGATGGCTTCCACCAATTGTGAATCAGATTCGATGAAATTTTTAATGGTTTCATCATCTAAGCCATGGGTAATCACTAGTCCTTGCGCACTTCTTAGCTTCAGCAGTTGATTAAATGCAGTCATACTCAATCTCGGTTAAATTATCAGAGCTAGATTTTATCATGAATAGTACACAAACCCAATCTTCAGTGACTTTGATATTGGGTGTGGATTTTAATGCAGTTGCAGTATTGTTCAATTATCCTCATTTCGACTCCGCTCAATACGCGATAAAGTGATTTGCGTTGGCTGAGTGGAGCTGAAGCCGAAGTCTTGGTTATGATAAAGCCAAAGGTTAAATACAAATTCACTGTGCTTGTGATAAAAACCCAATGAATTTAAAAAAAAACTATGCTGAAATCAATTGCATGCCATTTTCATTGACTTTGAGGTAACTGCTTTGATGATGCCAATCACCTAAGACTATGCGTTGTTTGTTATCATTTTGGTGGATGGCTGGTCGATGGGTATGCCCATGGATAATGGTGTCAACTTGGTGTTCAGTATATAGATTGTCTATGGCTGACTGATTGACATCCATGATGTCTGCAGAAGCGTTTTGGGTATGTTGTTGACTTTGTTGGCGTGCTTTTTCAGCAAAATCAATGCGCTGCTCGATCGTCATATTTAAAAACTGTTCTTGCCACTGGGGGTCTCTGAACATACTTCTGGTTTTTTGATAGGCTATATCGTCTGTACACTCAGCATCACCATGAATCAGTAAAACCTGTTTTCCATGGAGGTCAATGGTTGTGGGTTCTTGAATGATCTGTATGCCACAACTGTCAGCATAGGTTTCGCCAAGGAGAAAATCACGGTTTCCCGCCATGAAGTATAATTTTATCCCTTGTTGGTTCAATGAAAACAATTCTTTTTGGACAACTTGTGCAACTTTATCAGAGCCATTGATGGCGACATCATCCCCCAGCCAGTATTCAAAAAAATCACCTAAAATATACAAAGCCTGCGCTTGGCAGGCTTTGTCTCGACAGAATTGAGTGAACAGTCGAGTGATCTGAGGCTGCTGTTCACACAGATGCAGGTCAGAGATGAAGTATGTGGTCATGAATCTTGGTTATTTGGCCTCTGGTAATTGGTCTATAACAGATACTGATTTGATGACCATATTTTTCACTGGAACATCTTTCCTGAAAGGCATTTTTCCAGCTGTAGGTGTGAACCTGATTTCGTTAACTACATCCATGCCTTGTACTACGTTGCCAAATACCGCATAGCCCCAAGTGTTGGTGTTTTGTTCACCCGTATAATTCAGCGCAGCATTATCTTGGACATTGATGAAAAATTGTGAAGTGGCCGAGTGGGGGTCAGGTAATCTGGCCATGGCTATGGTACCTTTGAGGTTTTTTAGGCCGTTATTGGCTTCATTTTTAATGGGAGTTTTGGTTGGTTTCCTTTCAAGAGATTCTGTGAATCCTCCGCCTTGAATCATGAATGTACTGATGACACGATGAAATACAGTGCCTTCATAAAAGCCTTCTTTGGCATAAGTTAAAAAATTAGCTACCGACAAAGGTGCTTTATCATTATACAGTTCTAAATATATGTCACCCTCGGATGTCTCCATTTTAACCAAGGTGTTTTCAGCACTGGTTGACAATGTAAAAAAAGTAAATGCCAATATGGTAAAAAATTGTGCAGTGATTGATTTTTTCATTTTAATCTCTTTGGGTTTAAATTTAAGATGGGCAATATAATAACTTGAAGTTTTCAATTTTACCAGTTTGCACCATTTACATAGACTGGAAAATTGCACATTAGTTTCATTTTATCTGTCCGAATGGGTTCATGTTATGGTGGTATAATGCCGCTTCATTTATTCACAGATAAATTATCTTTATGGATCAATTTTTTAATCCCGATCGAACAGTACCAGTAAAAATTATGTTATTGGGTTCAGGCGAGCTAGGTAAAGAAGTGGTTATTGAAGCGCAACGATTGGGCGTTCAAGTGATTGCGGTAGATCGATATCCACATGCACCGGCTATGCATGTGGCGGACTTTAATGAAGTGGTTGATATGACTGACAGTAACCAGTTGCGGTTGGTTATTGAGCAATACCAACCAGATTTAGTGGTGCCTGAAATAGAGGCCATAGCTACATCGGTGCTGGTTGATTTAGAGCAACAAGGCTATGGTATTGTCCCTACCGCTACTGCTGCACAATTGACCATGGATAGAGAGGGTATCAGGCGTTTAGCAGCCGAAGAGTTGAATTTAAATTGCAGCCCATATGAATTCGTTGATGATTATGATGCATTTGAGCAAGCAATTGAGCGAATAGGATTGCCTTGTGTCGTGAAGCCTGTTATGAGCTCTTCTGGTAAAGGGCAAACCACCCTTAAATCAGCAGAAGATATTGAATCAGCTTGGCAGAACTCGCAAAGTGGTGGGCGCACAGGTGCTGGGCGAGTGATTGTTGAAGGTTTTGTCAAGTTTGATTATGAGATCACTTTGTTGACTGTCAGACATAAAGATGGCACAACATTTTGTGAGCCTATCGGTCACCGCCAAGAACAAGGCGATTACCAAGAGTCTTGGCAACCACAGCCCATGACAGATACTTCAATGGCAAAAGCCAAAGAAATGGCAAAAAAAATCACAGAAGCTTTGGGCGGGTATGGGTTATTTGGTGTTGAGTTATTTGTCAGAGGTGATGAGGTTATATTTTCAGAAGTTTCACCCAGGCCTCATGATACCGGAATGGTCACCATGATTTCGCAAGACTTGAGTCAGTTTGCTTTGCATGTAAGGGCTATTTTAGGCTTGCCCATCCCAACCATTGAGCAGATTGGACCATCAGCATCTCATGTTATTATTGGTGAAGGGAAGGGGGTGAATCCAACATTCAGTCAAGTAGATCAAGCCTTGACACAAAGAGGCACCCAGGTGCGTTTATTTGGAAAACCAGGAATCAATGGCAAAAGACGCTTAGGGGTTTGTTTGGCCACGTCTCGTTCTTTGAATACCGCCAGGAAAAAAGCCACTGATATGGCCGAAATTATTCAGGTTCATATCCATGATAGTTGATGCCAAGGAGACTGGTTTATTCGCTGCATTTGTCAGCTGCCCCAAACATTTGGAGCTGTTATTAAAAGACGAACTATATAGCTTAGGAGTCAGTGAGGCAGCAGAGGGTTTGGCTGGTGTACATGCTCAAGCCAGTGCCGAAGTTTGGCTTAAAGCGGTTATGTGGTCTCGTTTAGCCAATCGCATTTATATCAAAATTGATTCAGCACAATGTCATGATAAGAAAGCGTTGTATGCAGCCATGGCTGGTATTCAATGGTCACCTCTGTGTAAGGACATCCCGAAAACTTTATCCATTAAGTTTAATGGAACCAATAAAGAACTGAAAAACACTCACTTTTCGTCTCAAGTTACAAAAGATGCTATTTGTGACCAAATGAATGAGGCTTATGGTTTCAGGCCAAAAGTGGTTAAATCTGATGGTCATTTGAGTGTTTATGCCCGTTTGAAATACAAGCAACTGGAAATCTATCAAGACATCACAGGTCACAGCTTGCACCAGCGTGGATATAGAGGTACCAATACCTTGGCACCCTTAAAAGAGAACTTGGCTGCAGCAATTTTAATTCGAGCTGGGTGGCCCGAAGCTGCAAAAAATAATCACAATTTGATAGACCCCATGTGTGGTTCAGGAACGTTATTAACAGAAGGTTGGCAAATGGCATGTGACATAGCTCCTAATGTGAAGCTTAAAAGTCATGCTTTATTCTCCTGGCATGGTTTTGATTCACACCTGTGGACACAGATGATGATGGATGCCGAACAGCGCAGTGAAATTGGCATTGAAACATTCAAAGGTCAAATCATTGGTGTAGATCACCACAAAGATTCCATCACCCAGGCCAATCAAAATTTAGCTAACATACCTCACAGCAAACGCGTCAGCTTTCAGTACCAAACTCTCGATAAGTTTCGGATTCCGCCCAGAAATAATTTGATTGTTTGTAACCCACCTTATGGCGTTCGATTACAAAAAAACTATTTATCCAGCTGGATACAACTTCGTGACTGGTTAAAAACTAAGGTCAAAGAGGCCAAAGCGGCCGTGTTGACACCTGATGAAGCGAAAGGTTGGCTGCTGGGCTATCGTGGCTCGAATTCTTATGCATTGTTGAACGGCAACATCCCCATTCAACTTCGACTGTTTGATGTTGAACCCAGTCATTTATTGGACATTCCAGATGGTCAGTTGTTTGCTTTGCCGGCCTCGGCACAAATGTTAGCCAATCGCTTAAAGAAAAATAAAAATCAGTTGAAGCAATGGCTTGATAGCAATCAAATTGAGGCTTATCGTTTATATGATGCTGATTTACCAGAATATGCAGTGGCAATAGATTGTTATCAAAACCATGTAAATATTCAAGAGTATCAAGCACCAAAAACGATAGATCCAAAGAAAGCAGCTTTACACTTGAACCATGTGATGCTAGCGGTGCAGTCCGTGATTCAGCCCAAACCAGAAAAAATTCACCTCAAAACGCGGCAAATTCAAAAAGACAAGCAACAATATAATAAATACAGTGATGAAGAAGACCGATTCGTTCTCAATGAACAAGGTCGTAAGTACTTGGTGGATTTAGAGCAATACTTAGACACCGGTTTGTTTTTAGACCATCGTTGGTTGCGCAACCAAATACAATCAGAGTCTCTAGGGAAAAAGGTACTGAACCTGTTCAGTTACACTGGAGCCATATCTGTCGCTGCTGCTCAAGGAAAAGCTGCTTCTGTTATCAGTGTTGATACGTCTAAAACATACCTGAAGTGGGCAGAAGATAACTTTGCATTGAATGGACTAAGGTCAGCGAATCATGGTTTTATTCGAGCTGATGTTTTGAGTTATTTATACAGGTGCAAAGAAAAGTTTGATCTGATCATTGCCGACCCACCTACATTTTCAAATTCACATTCACGCGATGATGATTGGGAAGTTCAAAAAGATCATCAGCAATTGATAGATGGTTGTATGGCTTTGTTGAATGAGTCAGGCACTCTTTATTTTTCAAACAACTTTAAAAAGTTTTCATTAGATATTGATATTAAAGAAAAATATTTGGTAAAAAATATCAGTGAACAGAGTTTGGATCCAGATTTTAAACATTCAAAAATTCACCAGTGTTATCAGGTCCAACATAAATAATTCATTTGATTTTTAATTAAACTTGAATTTAACTTGGAAGCATTTATTATGGGTGTGAAATTAACCAGTGAGCTTTATTTATTGAATGAGTTTTGAGTCACACTTGAATCCGATGAAAAAGGGCTTTGCCCCAATTTGATGGCAAAAACTATCGTAATGGATACTGACAACAAAAGATTTTTAATTGGGCAGCTTGGGTCGATACTGTTGTTATTTTTGTGTTGGCAAGCCGATGGGCTTGAGTTTAATGTTGATGTATCAGATCAAAGAATAAGAGACAATGTTTCGATTTTTCTGGAGATGAAAACATATGATTGCCAATCCTTATCCTCTGCGGTCAGTTCACAATATAAAGATTTGGAGGGCTTGATTCATCAAGCTATTCAGCCTTTTGGTTATTTTAATGCCCAAATAGAAGTTTCTGTGCCTGAAGTTGATTTATCAGGTAATAAACCTTGTGATCAAGTAAACATAAAAATTGACCTGGGAATAGCCACGTTAATCAATTTATCTGAAATCATTTTAATTGATTCCAACGATGATGACTTCATTCAAGGCATAGAAGACTACTCACTTAAACCTGGTCAAATACTTAATCAAATTAAGTACGAACAGTTAAAAAATAAGCTACTTAATCTGGCCAATGAAAAGCTATATTTAGATGCGAAGTTCATTGAGCAAAAAATAGATGTATACCCTGAAAGGAACGCAGCAGATATTAAACTGTTATTCAAACCAGGTTTAAGGTATCAAATCAGTCGAGTCAATGTAACTATGGACACGCCATTTTTACATCAAGATCTGGTCAACGAGCTGGTTGATATCAAGCCAGGTAAAGACGTGACCCAATCAGAACTGTATGAATTGAAACAAAAACTAAATTCATATGGTTATTTCAGTCAAGTGTTATTTAATTTGGGGGAAGCTGACAAGGTAGCAGCAACAGTCCCTTTAGAAGTTAAATTGAATCCAGCTGCTCAATACGATTATTCCGTGGGTTTGGGTTACTCTACAGATAAAGGCTTGAAGTCAGCATTTAAATTTAACAAACACCGACTCAATCAAAAAGGCCATCAATTAAACGGTCATTTGAACTTATCAGAAGTTAGTAATGAATTAAATCTGGCTTATAAGGTGCCAGCCAAAAAGAAACCTGTTTCAAAATGGCATAACATTCAATTGGGATATCGCGATGAGCAAACAGATAATGTCAGCAGCCAAACTACTAAGTTAGGATTCAGCACAACGCGAATCCACAGCAACCGCTGGCAGAATGTTAACTTCGTTGATATTTTGCATGAAACTTTTGACACGGGAGTGGCGCAGGGAGATTCGTTATTGATTGTACCTGGAGTTAGCTGGTCTGTAACTGATGCTGATAATTTAGCTCGACCCACTCGTGGTTATAAATTACAAACAGGGCTTATAGCTGCGTCCCGTGATTTACTTTCAGATGCTTCTTTTGCGCAATTAAGTTTATCTGGTAAATTCATTCATTCTTTGGACTCGGTCAATCGTTTGTTGTTAAGAGCGCAATTGGGTGCGACGGCCAGCAGTGATTTTGATGATTTGCCTACCACATATCGTTTTTTTGCGGGAGGTGATCAAAGTATCAGGGGATTTGATTATGAAAGCATTTCGCCACTTAATGCCTCAGGTGATTTGGCTGGTGGGAAGCATCTAGCGATTGGTAGTATCGAATTAGAGCATCAGTTTGCGCATCAATGGGCAGTGGCGGCATTTACTGATTTTGGTGATGCTTTTTCAGAGGAATTTGATTTCAAATACAGTGTGGGTGTGGGTTTGCGGTGGTTTTCTCCAATAGGCCCTATTCGAATAGACATGGGAGTGCCACTGGATCAAGATTCAACTAATTTTCGATTACATATTACAGTAGGCCCTGATTTATGAAGTGGGCAGTGAAGGTAAAAAGGTCTTTAAAATTCTTGTTGTATCTTGTGTTGTTCTTATTGTTGTCGCTGGTGTTATTGGTGGTTTATGTCCTTAACACAGAATCGGGTAGTCGTGCAGCCCTTAATTATGGTATTAAGTTGGCAAATATTGATTTGACGTATGATCATGTCAATGGAAAATTATCCACTGGATTAATTCTAGATAACATCAAATATAGCTCTGAAGATATTGATATTGATATAGGAAAATTTATATATAAATCTCAATGGTTTTGGTTTGACCGTCACATTGAATTCAGTCAATTTGACCTCAATAATGTATCACTAACCACTAAAACCTCTCGCAAACAAAAGCAACCAAGCCAACCATTTACGGGGTTAGAGATTCCCATAAGTATTGATTTAAAAAATCTCCAGTTAAAAGATTTAACGATTCACTCAAATGGAGAATCTCATCACATCAAAAGCATTGATTTGGTTGCTGAGATTAAACCTAAAACGATCTCGATCAATCATTTGAAAATGACATCAGCTGATCATGGTATCAGCGTAGGTGGTCAAATTGAATACGGCTATGATTTAAATTATTCATTTGAAACAGATTGGTTAGTGAGGCCTGAAGGGTATGCTTTTGATGGTCAGGGAACTGTTTCAGGTAATCTTAATGAGGTGAATTTTAATCATCAAGTTGATGTTGAAAGTGATCTAATTCAAGGTCAATATGAATTCAACGGTAAGCTCAAAAGCATACTACGCAGTCCTGAGTTTTATGGACAAATTACAGGGGGTAAATCAAATCTGCTGTTTGATGAGCAAAGCTTAGAGCTCGAAAATACGCTGGTTGAATTAAATGGTTCACTGCATAATTACAACCTATCCTTACACACTGATCTGAGCCACAAAACAATGGATCAAGTTAGCATACCCAGTAGCCAAATTATATTGATGGCGGAAGGTAATATGAATCAACTGATCACCCAAAAAGCACAGCTCATTACCAAGGAAGGCTCGGTAGAATTAGATGCTCAAATGAATTGGGAAAAGCAATTAAACATTAAAAGCAAAATCAAAGTTGCTGATTTTAATCCAGGTCAGTTGATTGAAAGTTGGCCAGGTCAACTCACAGGCATTATCAACTTAAATTTAGAGGGGGCAGAACAAGGTGTGGTAGTGAAAACCCAAAACAATGAAATCAAAGGCCAGCTAAGAGGCCAGTTGTTTAAAATAACAGGTGGTCTTGATTATGCAATAGATACCTTTTCTTCAGATAACTTAAATGTTGCATTAGGGGAAAATTCCGTATTCATCAATGGTCAAATTAACAAAGATGATGTGGCATTAAAAGCTGTTATCAAATGGCCTGAATTAAGTGTGTTGAGTGAACAGTTGGCTGGTGCTATTGAGGGAGTTATTGAATTCAAAGGGGGTTACTTAAACCCACAATTTAAAGTTGACCTTTCAGGCCAGTCGCTGAAGCTAGGAAAGCATCAGATGTCATCATTACAATTGGCATCAGAAGGTGTTTGGGGATCGCATATTTCAAGCCAGTCAACAGTCAAAAATGCCGTGTTTAATGAACAGGGCGTTGACCTTATCAAGATTAAGCAAAGTGGTTGGTTGGATGAGCATACCATTGAGCTTGTCTTGAAAGATAAAAGTGTGAACAGTATTTTACGCGTAGAGGGTGCTTATGATGATCGGAATAATAAGCAGCCGACTTGGCAAGGCATACTATTGGAACATGAGTTAATCATAGAGAAAAACAATGCGATCAAATTGCTACAACCTGTTGAAATTTTGATAGGTCAAACGGCCAGTATTGGGGCCAGTTGTTGGCAAGGTACCCATGCTGGAAGGTTGTGCCTAAAGTTCGATGAAGTTAATTTTGAACAAAATCGTTACCATGCTTTGCTGACCGCAGATGCTTTCAGTACAGAGCCTTTACATGGCTTATTTCCTGAAGAATTCCTCGTCAATGGTCAGCTGAGTGGTACAGCTGAATTTAATTTCTCGGCGGGCGATTTTGAAGTAGAGTCTGAACTTAAATTGTATTCAGGTGAGTTACATATAAATAATGGGCATAATGAGCCTCATCAAGTAGCTATCAGTGATTTTACGGTGCAAACCAAATCTGCAAATCAATCGATAGACATTAACACCCATGTCCGGTTAGCAGACGATAGCTTCTTAAAGCTTCAAGCCAAGCTTGAAAATCAAAATGAGGATTGGGCCATTGTTGCAAAATTAGATGGAGCATTGCTTACCACAAACATCATTCAGGATTTATTTGAAGAAGTGGAGGAGCTGAATGGTCAGCTTTTAATTGATGGTTCAATTAAGGGTGAGTTATTGCACCCTGATATCAATGTAAGGTTCAATCAATCAGATGGATATTTGACTTTGGCTCGATTGGGTACGGTGATGGAAGGTATTGAATTGAATATCAATACACAATTGGGTTCACAGTCTGTTTATCAAATCGAGTTTTCCGGTAACAATCTAGCAGCCATTAATCAAGGTCGAATTGAATCACATGGAAAGTTGAGCTTAAATGTAAATAACCAATGGCAATATATAGGTAAGGTCAGTGGTGAAAACTTTATGGTAATGAATTTACCTGAAGTACGTTTCAACGTCTCACCAGAGTTGGCGATTGTAGCCAATAAAAATGCAGCCGAAATTAAAGGTGATTTATTGATTGATTCAGGACAGGTTAAAGTCAAACAATTGGCCGATAGCGGTATCAGTAATTCAGGTGACCTTAAAATTCATACCATTGAAAAAGTAGAGACGAATCCTTATCCGTTGAATATAGACATTAACACCCAAATTAAAACGCCAATTGAACTCGATGTGATAGGTTTGATGGCTGAACTCACCGGCTCTATTCAGCTGGCGCAATCTAAAGAACAGGCATTGACTGGCAAGGGCATTCTGAACTTGTCTGACGGGAGCTATGAAATATATGGTCAAAAACTGGATATTAATGAAGGTGAGTTACTCTTTACAGGTCCATTAGATAATCCAAGGTTGAAAGTAAAAGCCAGTCGCAAGTCAGTTTCAGGGGATGTGTTGGCAGGTGTTGAGTTAGGTGGCACTGTTAATAACTTACAATCTAGTCTTTATTCAGAACCCAGTTTGTCAGACATTGAAAAACTGTCATATATCATGACTGGTCGAGGGGTAGATGATTCTGGTCGAATAAATGGTGAAAGTTTAAAACAAGCTGCGATTGTAATGGGCTTGAATCAAAGTAGTCCAGTATTCAATCAAATACAAAACCAATTTGGCATTGATGTTTTAACGGTGCGTGAATCGGCAGCCACAGAAGATACTGTTGTAGAAGCCGGTAAAAAAATTAACGACAGGCTATATGTTTCTTATAACCAAGGTTTATTCAACCGTTTAGGCTTTTGGCTGCTTAAATACCGCATCAATGAATTCCTTAATTTAGAAACTACTCAAGGGGAAGACCAGTCAATTGAATTAGTTTACATTCGTAAGTCCAAAGAATAAGTTAAGAATATACCTCAGTACGGAAGAATGATTTGAACAGGCTCAGGTTAGTTTGTTACCATAAACATGACAATTACCCGTTGTGCATTAGGAGTATTTGTTATTAATAAAGTCATCAAACTACGTCGTTCCAGACGGGCCGGTAGTCCAGTAGCAGTCATCCAGGTACGTAAATGACCAGTTTAATCAGGTTCCATTATGAAATGAGCGTCTAAAAGTCTCAGTTCATTGGTAATGATCCATAAGTGAAAGAAATTTTAACCCAACTAGGGTTTTAAAGAACCTAAATACACCACGGGTTTACAATTAAATTTGGGTACAGAAGGGCGATTACTTGGTTCAAAATATATGTAAATATATGTAAATATATGTCATTTAATTTAAGAAAAAAGCTTTGAATATTATGTTTATCTTACATTTAATTTATGTAAATTTTAGATTTATCTTATATAATGATTGAGCAACGAATAAATCACTGAATTCGTGAAAAACTGATGAACTGACCTAATAAGTTTAGAATAAGAGTCAGCATTATTAAAAAAACATAACATAAAAGAGGGTTGGTACATGTCTACCATAGTTTTTCCTGGCCAAGGTGCACAGCACAAAGGTATGGGTGAAGAGTTATTTGAGGAGTTTTCCGAGCATTGTGCTGTGGCGGATCAAATCCTTGGCTATTCAATTCGAGATTTATGCCTCATTGATAAGGACAATTGCTTGAATTTAACTCAATTCACTCAGCCTGCTTTGTACACTGTTAATGCATTGCACTGTTTTAAATACCTTAAAAGTCACAGCCAACCCATGGTATTGGCTGGGCACAGTTTGGGTGAGTATAATGCGCTGTTAGCCGCAGGTGTTTTTGATTTTGAAACAGGGTTGAAGTTAGTTCATAAGCGTGGTGAACTTATGAGTCGTGCACGTGATGGAGGGATGCTTGCCATCATTCGGACCAATCAAAACCAAGTAGAAAGTATATTATCTAGTCATCAATTAAACTCAATTGATATAGCGAACTATAATTCGCCTTCACAGTTGGTTCTATCTGGTCAGGCATCAGACATCAAAAAAGCCAAAGAAATTTTTGTCAGTGAAAAGGTGTTTTGTATTCCACTCAAAGTCAGTGGTGCATTTCATTCAAGGTATATGAAGGAAGCTGCTAAGGGGTATCAAAATTTTCTGGAAGGTTTTGAATTTTCGCCATTAAAAATTCCTGTAATCGCCAATGTCACAGGAGAGTTGTATAAATCCGATCAAGTAAAAGAGTTATTGGTTAAACAACTTTGTGGATCTGTGCAATGGACTAACACTATTCGGTATTTAATGGCTATAAAAGAAACAGACATTACTGAAGTGGGCCCTGGGCAAGTATTAACCAAGTTAAATGCTGAAATAATTGAGAAATCAAAGCCAATTCAACTTGTTGCAAAACCAAGCAAAAAATCTGAAACAATTACATCAGAGCCAAAAGATAAATTTGAGCTGGGGTCTCAATCATTTCTTAAACATCATCAGATCAAATATCCATATGTTGCTGGATCGATGTGCCAAGGAATCTCGTCGGATAAACTGGTGATCAAAATGGCACAGTCTGGTTTTTTGGCATTCATCGGTTCTTATGGTTTGAGTCTTGATGAAGTTGAGAAGTTGATTGAATCATGTGCCAGAGCACTGGGGTCGCAACAAAATTACGGTGTTAATATCCATAATCAATCAGTAGATTTAGATAAACAACGAGCCATGTGGGAATTATGTATTAAATACCATGTACCCTGTGTCGAGGTTTCTGGGTTTGACCACATCAGTTTAAGTTTGATCCTGTATCGGATCAAGGGCTTGAGTCGAGCAGCTGATCAAATAGCAATTAAGCACAAAATTTTTCTCAAAACAACCCGTCTCGATACAGCTGCATTATTTATGCAGCCTGCACCCTTGCATTTATTAGATAAATTGTTGGCTGAAAGGCAGATCACACCAGATGAACATTTAATGGCACAAAGCGTTTCCGTGGCTGATGATATTTGTGTAGAAGGCGACGGTGGTTGGAAAACAGACCAAGTCAGTGCTTTGGTTAAATTGCCAGAAGTCATGCGATTAAGAGATCAACAAAGCCAACTATTGAACTCACCTGTTAGAGTTGGCTGTTCTGGTGGTATTGGTACACCCGAAGCAGTTGCAGCTGTGTTTATGCTTGGTGCCGATTTTATTTTAACCGGCTCCATCAATCAATGCACTGTTGAATCCAATACCAGCGATCATACCAAGCAATTGTTGTCGAAAATTAACAGCGAAGACACTTGTTATGTTCCAGCTGGAGATTTATTCGAATCTGGTGCACGTGCTCAAGTGGTTCGTAAAGGTTTTTATTTTCCAGCTCGGGCGCAAAAATTGTACGATCTCTATCGTGTACATTCAGACATAGATGATTTAAGTGTTCAAGACATAAAACAAATTGAGAAACATTTCTTTGCACGCAGTATGACTTCGGTTTATCAAGAAATCATTGCTACAAAAGACAATCATGCAATCAAGAAAATGAATGAAAGCAAAAAATACAAGATGGCAGAAATATTCAAATGGTATTTTGATTACGCTCAAAAACTTTCGATGCAAGGTGTCAAACAAGAACAGGACAATTATCAAATATATTGTGGCCCAGCCTTGGGTGCCTTTAATCAATGGGCTGCTGGCACTGCTTTTGAATCATGGCAAAATCGGCAGGTAGACAAGATTGCACTGAGTTTATTGGAGGATGCATCGGCATTTTTGAAGTCAAAGTTGGAGGCAGCATAAACTCAATATGATGAGGTGTTCTGATGAATAACATAAAGCGAGGTGATATCGCCATTGTAGGAATAGCCTGCCAATTTCCAGGTGCAGATAACGCCGAATCTTATTGGCAGAATTTGGTGGCAAGAAAAAATTCAATAAAAGAAATACCTGCCGACAGGTGGGATGTTTCGGTTCATTATTCTCCCCAAAAAAATCAATTGAATAAAAGTATCAGTAAGTGGTGCGGGTTGATTGATGACATTAAAAACTTTGATAATGAGTTTTTTAATATTTCTCCCATAGAAGCCAGAAATATGGACCCCCAACAACGCCTTCTTTTACAAGAAAGTTGGCATTGTATTGAAGATTCAGCCATTCCACTGAGTAGCTTACAACAAGCAAAAACATCGGTATTTGTTGGAGCCATGACATCTGATTACTTACAGACTCTTAACAAAAGCCAAGATGCGAATAATCGCTATTCAATTTTAGGCAATGACCATTGTATACTTGCCAACCGTATTTCACATCAGTTTAACTTCCGTGGTGAAAGCATTTCAATCAATGCAGCAAGTGCTTCATCATTGGTTGCCATTCATAAGGCTAAAAGCTCACTAGTCATGGGTGAGTGTGATTATGCGATTGCAGCCGGCGTGAATTTGAATACAGATCCATTTAAATACATCGTTTTTTCACAAGCTGGTATGTTAAGCCCTGATGGACAATGTAAATCATTTTCTGATGATGCCAACGGGTACGTCCCTGGAGATGGTGTGGCGGTGTTGTTATTACAACCTTTAGAACAAGCCATTGAAAATAAACACCACATTTATGCGATATTGAAAGGCTCTGCGATTAATCACACAGGATCAGGTCAATCAATCACTGCACCTTGTGCCAGTGCCCAAGCAGAGGTGATCAGCGATGCTTTAAAAAATGCTGGAAAATGTGCTTCAGAAGTGGGGTATATCGAAGCGCATGGTTCAGGCACGCCACTGGGAGACCCCGTAGAAATAGAAGCCATTAATCGGGTATTCAAACATTCAAAATCTGATGTGGTTATCGGAACGGTCAAACCTAATATTGGTCATTTAGAAGCGGCTGCAGGGATTGCAGGTGTTATCAAAGCTTTATATGTTTTAAAGCACCAATATGTCCCAGCCAATTTGAACTTGGGTAAAATAAATCCAGCACTCAACATGAGCAGTAAAAAGATTAAACTGGCTTCAGGTGAATTGTTAAACACTTTTGATCAACCTTGTGTTGGCGTCAGTGCTTTTGGCTTTGGTGGCGTCAGTTGCCATTTGATATTAGAACATTTCAAAGAACAAAATGACCTTCCAGATAACTTCATTTCAAATCAGAAAGTGCATCATTTTTTACTCTCGGCTCATAGTGAGTCTAGTTTAAAAGGCAGTGTGAAAAATTGGCAGCAATTTTTACAGTCCCCAGAAAGCACCCATACATTTATTCATGATATTTGTGCCAGTTTAGCCACCGGCAGAGAACAGTTTCCATATCGAATTGGTTGTATTGTCTCTGATAAAGAGCAATTGTTTAAACATTTAAAACAGATTGAAATAAAAAATGGCACAGCCAGTGATTTACGTTCATTTGTATTCGCTGACAATCGTGGTTCAAATCTGAAATCTAAAGTGCCGCTAATCAATAAACATTATCTTGAATTACTGCATCAAGCTCAGTCATCTGAACAGTATGATGATAAAAAAGCTTCAAATATTTTCAGAAGTACCGATTTTAAAAGTACCTTATTATCAGTGGCTGTATTTAACGCATTACAAGATATCAATGCCGCGCCATCATTTGTCGAACAAATAGGCCACAGTGTATGGTCTGCGTTATTAAGTGTTGAGTCAGTGAGCTTAGATGACTACCTTGCGGTGGTGTTGCATAACAGGAAGTTATCAGACGTGGTATTTCATCACCCTAAATACCCAATAAAGATCTCACATAATAGTCAAACCTTATATCCTGAGTACATCAATATAAACTTCATGAAGGGTTTTTTCAAAGAAGTAAAAACTCAGCAAAAGAAATATCAAAATATCATTGATCAAACCAAAACGCTGTTAATCAGTGATCAAAATTTCATTGATATTTTTGCTGTTTGGAATTATGGCAATGGCTCCAATGATGATTTAAACCTTACACTGAATCACTTTTCTGAAGTGGTTGCTAATGACATCCAAAAAGCGGCTTTTACAATCATTGCAGCCAACGTGTC
>CALDFB010000302.1 GCA_937942365.1 uncultured Marinicella sp.
TAAAACTAAATATGGCATGGCCGATATAAAGGGTGTGGTATATATTAACCATGCTTTTGTAGGGACTTCAGCAATCCATTTATTGGATGTAACCATTAGGCATGAATTGGCCCATCTTTGTGTGGGATTAGAACAAGGTCATAATTATACTTTTAAAGCCAAAGCCAATCAATTCAAGGCTCATTTTGGTCGGCATCTTCAATCTGAGATTAATCAGGTCCATGACTCAATTGGCCACAAATATACCTTGTATGCAAACTTAGAAAATGGCGATAAAATATTTTTTCGTCGAGTCCATAGAAAACACAGAAAATACACCCATTACAAAGCAGGGAGGTTTCGCTACTTAACCATTAAGGGAATTAAGGTCTTAAGCTTTAACTACGTCAGTTAGTTATAATTAGATTATTGATGCAATAGAGATCAAATAATCTGCTTTATAATTTAAATTTAAGGTATATTGATCGCTATTGTAATTTGAAGTTTGACAATGAAATTGCTCAATTTGTTGTGTTCTATTATTTTTCTATCGGCCTGTTCAACACATGAAGCTAAACAGTTGGATTCTATTTTAAGAGCTGAGGTTAAATTGTCTCCTGCAGAAGTTGTGGCTAACTCAAATGACAATGAGTGGCGGTTACTTGATGCTGAAAATACCTTGTATCTCATCTTAGAAACTGGAGTTGTGATCATCGAAATGTTGCCATTAATAGCTCCAAAGCATGTTGAAAACACCAAAGCACTGATTCGCCAAGGTATATTTGATAACACTCAATTTTATAGAGTGCTCGATGGTTTTGTTGCTCAAGGTGGACCTATGTTTGAATCTGAATCCGACAAAAAAACACTTGTTTATGGTCAATATAACGTGCCCAGTGAATTAACTGTTACTAAAGAATGGGGTGGTGACTACATCAGTTTTGATAGTCAGGATGGTTATGCTGATGAAACTGGTTATCTTAAAAGTTTTCCAGTCGGGCGTGATTTAAAAACCGGTGAAAGTTGGCTATTACATTGCTATGGGGCATTGGGCATGGGTAGAGCCAATGAATTGGATTCAGGTGGTACAGAACTGTATATAGTGAATGGTCATGCACAGCGTTACCTAGATAGGAATGTGACTGTATTTGGCCGAGTGATCGATGGCATGCCTCATATCCAAGCTTTACAGAGAAGTAGTGATCTGAACGGCCCTGTTGACTTAACGGGTGAAAACATGATTAAGTCCATTCGAGTCGCTGCTGACATGCCGTTAGAAGAGCAGATTTTGATAGAAGTTTTGAAGTCAAATTCTCAGTCATTCGCACACTTACTCGAAGCCAGGAAAAACCGCACAGCAGATTGGTTTGTCCATCAACATGACTATATGGATGCTTGTGGTGTGCCACTTCCTGTTAGGCTGAAAAAGGACGAAAAACCAAAAGGTGAATAATAATATACTGTCATCATTAACGAAGCGAAGTTGAAGGATCTGGTTAGTTTAGCGTGATATATAACTTCAGGTTGTAAGTTAAAATGACCAGGTTCCTCCACTCACTACTTTCAAGCTTTTAATCTAATACGATGCATTAAGAATAAACAAGTGGAAGCTTTGTTGATAAGAAATCGGTCGGAATGACAGAGAATTTTATCCTGAATTTAGCAGAGTGGATTTGAGAGACTAGGGAGATTGCATACCTGAAATTTCTAACAAATTATGTGGCCTGTGTATGGTGAAGACTCTAATTAGACAACATACTCTTGAATTCTTGACGTGGAATGAGTCTTGCGCCCATGGATTCAAGGTGAGGGTTGTGAATCTGGCAATCTAACAACTTGATGTTATTTTTCAACATATGCTGACATAAACCATACATGGCAAATTTTGAGCCATTTGTTAGTGTGGAGAACATAGACTCGCCGCACAAAATGTCATTAACCATAACACCGTAGATACCACCAGCCAGAATGCCATCAATTTCTACTTCTAGACAGAAACCATGGCCTGAATTGAATAGTTCTGTGTATGCTGTGATCATTTCTGGGTGGATCCAGGTACCTCGGTCTTTTCTTTGAATGCGGGCACAGTAATGGATGACGGTTTTGAAATTTCTGTTGAAGTAAAATTGAGGATTTAGTTTTTGGATGGATTTTTTCAAGCTTTTGCTGACATGCAGCTGTTGTGGAAAAAGTACCATTCGTTCAGACGGGCACCACCACATGATAGGTTCACCTGCAGAGTACCACGGAAAAATGCCTAACCTATAGGCTGCAAGCAAGCGATTAATATTTAAGTCACCTCCATAGCATAACAAGCCATCAGGGTCGGTTAATGCATGATCTGTTCCAGGAAATGTAGATTGGTTATCAAGACATGGAAGAATCATGAGTTAAAAAGCGCAGAATAAACCTGCGCTGAGTCTTTTGATGAGCGTTAACCTCATTGTTGGCTAATACAGTATTTTCTATGCTTTTTCTTTGGCATCCAAATAACGTTCAGCATCCAGCGCAGCCATACACCCGGAACCTGCTGAAGTTATTGCCTGTCTGTAAATATGATCCATCACGTCGCCTGATGCAAAAACACCTTCGACTGATGTTTGAGTGGCATTACCTGCTTGTCCAGATTCCACGGTGATGTACCCATGTTGCATGTCTAACTGGCCTTCAAAAATTTGGGTGTTGGGTTTATGGCCAATGGCTATAAAAACACCTTGAACGTCTAGGGTTTGGGTGCTGTCATCTTTGACATTTTTAACGCGCAACGCATTCACACCACTGGCCTCTCCCAATACTTCATCTACCACATGATCCCAGACCAGTTCAACATTGCCATTTTTTGCTTTTTCAAACAGTCGGTCTTGTAGTATTTTTTCAGAACGTAATTCATCACGTCTGTGTACCAAATATACTTTTGAGGCTATGTTTGAAAGGTATAAAGCTTCTTCTACAGCGGTATTTCCACCACCCACTACCGCCACAGGTTGGTCGCGGTAGAAAAAACCATCACAGGTGGCACAAGCAGACACGCCTTTGCCTTTATAGGCTTCTTCTGACTCCAAACCTAAATACATGGCGCTGGCACCAGTGGCAATGATAAGGGCATCACAAGTATAAGTGGCTTGGTCACCATTCAAGGTAAACGGTGCTTGTTTTAAATCCACAGTATTGATGTAATCAAAAACCACCTGGGTATCAAACTTTTCAGCGTGTTGTAACATTCTGGCCATTAACTCAGGCCCTTGTAAGTCGCCGGGGTCTCCAGGCCAGTTTTCTACTTCAGTGGTGGTCATTAACTGACCACCTTGTTCTAAGCCTGTGATGATAACTGGTTTTAAATTGGCCCTGGCAGCATAAACAGCTGCAGAATATCCAGCAGGGCCAGAGCCGATGATGATGAGTTTGTGGTGTTCTTGTTTCATCTATTAAGTCCAAAATTAAAAGGTGAAATCATATACCTAAGTAGTGCGGTTGTAAATTAGATTAAATAAGTCATGATAATTGTTTTTTTAGATGGTGTGTTCTGTGGTCAAGCTGGTGAGTAAATAAAACAGGATGAAAAATATATAGTCACACTGGTTTTTATATATACTTCACATGAATTTAAGCTTTTGTCTATTGGCTGAGACGTCTCGTGCCTGAATACCGTGGTTAAGTCACAGTATCACGTGTTTATTCCCTTCAAGGGTTATTTATATGGTATCTGAACCATCGATATTGGTATTCCTTATACCCTGAAATGTGAAACAGTGGAACTTTGGGTCAGTTTTATTTTGTAAACCATAAAAGTAACATGGGCTGGTTTTAATTCAGTAAAATAATAGTGCTGAATAGTTGGTTTCAAGGTTTAATAACTATAAATTGAGGTGTTATATGAAAAAAGTGTGGGTGGTTTTATGCTTGATGACTGTTTTAATGCAGTCGACAGTAGTTAGTGCACAATTAGTTAATCCTGTTTTTACCCCCATTGGTGGCGGTTTTGATACACCGTTGGGAGTCAGGAATGCGGGTGATGGTAGTAATCGTTTGTTTATTATCGAAAGAGGAGGGGCGATCAGGGTGATTGACCCAAGTGACGAGAGTTCATCTTCGCTTTTTTTAGACATCAGCGCTGAAGTGGATACTTTTTTCGAAGGTGGGTTACTGGGTTTGGCCTTCCATCCAGATTTTCAAAACAATGGTTTTTTCTATGTGAACTATACCAGATCAGGTATGGGTGGAGATGCATTAACCACTGTGATTGAAAGGTATGAAGTTGATAATGGTGATTCAAATATAGCTGACCCCAACTCTGGTGTTGAGATTATTACCATTGGTCAGCCTGCTGGTAATCACAACGGTGGTGACTTACATTTTGGAGCTGATGGTTATTTGTATATAGGCATGGGTGATGGCGGGGCCAGTGATGCAACCGCACAAGACACCTTCACTCTATTGGGAAAAATGCTCAGAATAAATCCCAGTATTGAAGCTGTTGTGACTACACCTTATACCATTCCTGCAAGTAACCCGTTTGTTGGTTCAACAACACTTGATGAGATTTGGGCCTTTGGTCTTCGCAACCCATATAGGTTCAGCTTTGACCAAGACACAGGTGATATGTTGATTGCTGATGTGGGTGAAGGTGCAGCTGAAGAAATTAATTTTGAGTCAGCAGCTTCTCCAGGTGGGTTGAATTATGGCTGGGATTGTCGAGAAGGAGATTTGGTTGGTCCAGGTGGTTGTAGTGGAACTTTTATTGATCCAATATTGGTGTATTCTCATGCAGGAGGTAATTGTTCTGTAACTGGTGGGTATCGTTATCGAGGTGTTGAAACGACTTGGAATGGCTCTTATCTGTATGCTGATTTTTGTACCGCTAAAGTATTCATTGCCACTGAAGACACACCAGGTAATTGGTCTTCAACTGAATTGGTTGATTTACAGTTTTCGGTATTTGGTTTTGGTGAAAGTGAAACAGGGCGTTTGTTCTACACCAATGGTGACAGTGTGGTTGAAATTAATGATGGAGATTTCAGTGACATCATATTTGCTGACGGTTTTGAGGTCATTGTGAACCTATAAATAAATTCTTTGATAGGCGGTGAAAATCGTTTGTTGTCCTTGTTGTGATTGGGATAAAATGTGAGCGTTTATTTTATGTTCACAACATGCATGTTGTGTTGATTAATAGATTGAATCCAAATTGATTGATGTTCAATCTTCAAATGACCTTTTGTGGGGACGCAGAAAGATGAAAATTGGGATACCCAAAGAAACCAAAACGCTCGAAGGCCGGGTGGCGTTGGTACCAGCTGCCGCAGCTGATTTAGTCAGGGCCGGTAATGAAGTTTATATACAAGCCAGTGCGGGTGAAATGAGTGGCTTTTCAGATCAAGATTACATTCAAGCTGGTGTAAAGATTGAGCCTGATGCAGCCAGTTTGTATGGTGTGGCAGAAATGATCGTAAAAGTTAAGGAACCCATTGCAGGAGATTTAGCTCACTTGCGAGAAGATCATTTGTTATTTTGTTACTTACATTTGGCAGCAGAGCCTGCTTTAACACAATCTTTGTTGGATATCGGGTTAACCGGTGTGGCATTCGAAACAGTTGAAGAGGCTGATGGGTCTCTGCCATTATTGGCGCCAATGAGTATCATTGCTGGCCGAATTGCTACCCAAGTAGGCACTCACACATTGCATCATCCTATGGGTGGTAAAGGAATCTTGTTGGGTGGTTTGCCTTCAACTGAGCGAGGAAAAGTTGTGGTGTTAGGTGGTGGTGCAGCTGGTGGTAATTCTGCTGCATTGGCAGCTGCAAGCGGTGCAAATTTGGTGGTTTTTGATAAACGTCAAGATCGCCTGGCACAAATGATGGCGATGGGATCTAACGTTACTGCTTTGTATCCATATCAAGAGCTGGTAGCCAAAGAAATTTCAAATGCTGATTTAGTAATCGGTGCCGTATTAGTGACTGGTGCCAAAGCACCTCATGTGATTACTGAAGAGATGGTTAAGGGGATGGAACCTGGTTCTGTCATTGCAGATATTTCTGTCGATCAAGGTGGCTGTGTTGCGACCACCAGGCCAACCACTTGGGCTGATCCAACTTTTGTTGAACATGGCGTGGTTCATTTTTCAGTGACTAATATGCCTGGTGCTGTACCCAGAACGTCAACCCATGCCATTTCTGCAGCCATTTTGCCTTACGTACAAAGGTTAGCGCAAAGTGACTGGTCATCTGTACCTTCTCTACAAAAAGGTATTAATGTCAAAGGCGGTCAGGTGGTTCACCCAGCATTGTTAGACCTCTAATAGGCTCGATAATTACCTAATGATGGATTGATTGTTGAAGCATTAAGCTTTATCCTTAGTGCTTCAAAAATCAAATGTGAATACTGTTGAGTCAAGTTTCAAAACAAGTCAAGAATCGTGTCAGGGAGAGTATGGTATTTATCATAGTTCCTGTGGCTGCTTACTTTTTGTTGTCATTGACAACTTACCACCCTCAAGACCCAGGCTCTTTTGCGACTTCTGATGTCACTAAGATTAATAATTTAGGTGGTTTGACAGGGGCCTATATTGCTGACTTTCTTCTGCATTTTTTGGGCTATTTCTCTTACTTCATTCCCATCGGATTGTTGTACATCGCTTGGCGATTGTTTCAGGCACAGTCAGAAAATGAAGACAGTTGGTTAGATACCTTTATAAAGCTACTGGGTTTTGTTGCATCATTATTAACTGGTTGTGGTTTATCGCATTTACATGCCGATACAGGCGACATGCCTTTCTCTGGTGGTGGTATTATAGGTGATGTGGTTGGCAGTTCTGTTTTTGCTGGTTTTGGGGGGATTGGTGCCACTTTAATTCTTGCTGCTACATTCTTGGCTGGTATTACCCTGTTTACCGGTTTGTCATGGATAGGTTTGGCTGATAAGGTGGGACAATTAACCGTTAAGTTTTTTCAGTGGTTAGGGGTTAAGTGGGAACAGTTCAATGATTGGCGGGCAGGAAAGCAAGCCCGAAATGAGCGTGAAGAGGTTCGAAAAATAGATGCTGTTGTACAAGAGAATCGAGAACCTATCGTGATTGAACAGTTTGAGCCTGAAGTGCCGGAAAGTAAACGCTCAAACAAAGAAAAGCAAATGAATTTATTTCATGCTTTACCACCTGGCAAGTTGCCGCCTTTGTCACTATTGGACAACCCTAAAAACCAAGAGTTTGGATACAGTAACGAAGAGTTAGAAGTTTTGTCACGACAACTTGAGCTCAAGTTGGCAGACTATAAAGTCAAAGCTGAAGTGGTGGGTGTCTATCCTGGGCCTGTAATCACACGTTTTGAGGTTAATCCATCAGCTGGTATCAAGGCCAGTAAAATCATGGGTTTAGCCAAAGATTTGGCGCGTGGTTTATCCATTACCAGTGTCAGAATTGTAGATGTGATACCCGGTAAACCCTACATTGGTATTGAAATTCCAAACGCCAGTCGTGAAATTGTTTATTTAAGTGAAATTTTAAGGTCTGTTAGTTTTGACAAATCACGTTCACCATTGACTTTAGCCATGGGTAAAAGCATTGGTGGTAACCCAGTAATTGCCGATATTGCAAAAATGCCTCACTTGTTAGTGGCAGGAACTACGGGATCAGGTAAGTCGGTAGCTGTCAATTCAATGATCATTTCTTTGTTGTATAAAGCCAGCCCAGAACAAGTTAAAATGATCATGGTCGACCCAAAAATGTTGGAGCTTTCAATTTATGAAGGCATTCCACATTTACTGGCACCAGTGGTGACTGACATGAAAGAAGCTGCCAATGCTTTGCGGTGGTGTGTAGCGGAAATGGAGCGACGCTATAAGTTAATGGCTGCGATGGGCGTCAGAAATTTAGCAGGTTTCAATAAAAAGATTCAAAAAGCCATTGATGATGGTGAACCCATTATGGACCCATTCTGGGATGAGGCTACGGCACCATTTGGTTCGGTACAAGAAGCACTCAAGCCGATGCCATTTATTGTGGTCATCATTGACGAATTTGCTGACATGATGATGATTGTGGGTAAAAAAGTTGAGGAACTGATTGCCAGATTGGCACAAAAGGCAAGGGCAGCTGGTGTACATTTAGTGCTGGCCACCCAGAGACCTTCAGTTGATGTCATTACTGGCTTAATCAAAGCCAATATTCCTACCCGCATGGCTTTTCAGGTTTCTTCAAGAATAGATTCCAGAACCATATTAGATCAAGGCGGTGCAGAAATGTTGTTGGGCCATGGCGATATGCTGTATTTACCTCCCGGAAAGGCGCAACCTGATCGAGTACATGGAGCGTTTGTTGATGATCATGAAGTTCACTCGGTGGTTAATTATTTGACCAGTCATTATGAAGCAGATTATCAAGAAGGTATATTAGATAATGTTCAACTCACTGATGATGGTCAAATGCTCAGTGAAACAGGCATTCCGGAACGCGCTGAATCAGATGTGGATGAACTTTATGATAAAGCCGTGTTTGTGGTGACAGAAAGTCGCAAAGCTTCTATATCCTATGTACAAAGACGCTTGCGTGTGGGTTATAACCGGGCGGCAACCATCGTCGAACAACTAGAGGCAGCAGGTGTGGTATCAGCACCAGCTCATAATGGTGCAAGAGAGGTCTTGGCGCCTCCTCCACCATCAGTCGACTGATTTAAATGGAGGAAAAAAGTGTATAAATTCAACCAGTCCTATCATGTAGTGATGGTCTTGATGCTGATTTTTTGTGCGCACAACCTGTGGGCCGCACCTGAAGATTTAAAAGCAGGCAAGTTAATTCCTAATTACGGTAAGATAGCTGCGGTTGAG
>CALDFB010000303.1 GCA_937942365.1 uncultured Marinicella sp.
GTATAGAACCCGTGCTTTACTGGCGATAGGTAAAGATTACATGAGTGCTGGATTATTAGATCGAGCAGAAGTGTTGTTCTCTGAATTGGTTGAAATAGAGGCGCACACACCTGAGGCACTGCAGTCATTGGTTGAAATCTATCAACAAGAGCAGGATTGGTTACAAGCCATTAAATCTGCCAGTAGATATCAAAGTTCAACCGAAAGGAATATGCAAACACCCATTGGGCATTATTATTGTGAATTGGCTGATTTGGCTTTACAACAAAATGACAATGAGCAAGCTGAAAAGTATTTGGCTTCGGCTCTGAGGGTAGATGATAAGTCGGTTCGTGCACACTTGATTTGTGCAAGGCTTAATCAAGCTGGAAAAAACTGGCAAATTGCCATTGAAGAATATCATGCGGCTAAAAATGCTGATCCAACATTTATTCCCTTGCTTATAGATGAGCTTGCTTCGTGTTATTTCGCTTTGGGCCAAGGTGAGCAGCTAGAACAAGAGTTGTTACAGTGGATTGCATCTTATCATGGTGTCTCTCCCGTATTAACATTGGCCAATTATTATGCTGAAGAAAAAGGGGTGCAATTTGCAACAGAATTTTTGACCAAACAATTAGATAACCGAGCTTCATTCAAAGGTTTTAATGCTTTGATGGAGTTGAATGAAATAGAGTTAAACCAACTGGGTGATGATTTTGTTTACTTTGACATGCTTAAAGATTTGATTGCTAAGTTGTTGAAAAATCAACCTAAATTGCGTTGTAGAAAATGTGGTTTTGGCGCTCAGTCATTGCATTGGCAATGTCCGAGCTGTAAGAACTGGGGGGTGGTGAAACCAATTTATGGACTTGAATCTGAATAATTTTATTTGGCTCAGTTTAATTTCAGCTGTTGTTGTATTTTTACTGTTGTGGCGATATGCCTATTACAGTCGATTGGTCATCCATGATGCACAAAACTCGCGCAGCTTACATCATGGAAAAACGTTAACTGGTGCGGGTGTTTTGATGTTTGTACCTTGGTGTTTGATGGGTTTAGTTTTGGCACCATTATTCATTCCTTTTTATGTGATATTGGGATTAACCATCTTAGGCTTTTGGGATGATCGGCATGATGTTTCATTCAAACTTAGATTGCTAGTACAAGTTTTTGCAGCTTTACTGACCTTGTATGGCATGGGGTGGATTACACCGCTGTGGTTGATGCTACTTTTAACCTTTTGTTTGTTATGGTGGGTGAATTTATTCAATTTCATGGATGGTGCCAATGGCTTGGCAGGCTTGCATGGTCTGGTTAGCATCAGTTTTTATGGATGGGTATTCAGTGATAAATTCAACCAAGTAACTATATTCAGTTACATGACTTTGGCTTGTGTTTTGGTTTTGATTGTTTATTTAGTTTATAACATGTGGCTGAAGAAACTTTTTATGGGTGATTCAGGCAGCTTGCCATTGGCATGGATTATCGCCGTGCTGGCATTATATGCTTTGCAAACCAATTCGCTCAGTTATGCACAGGTGGCTTTAATTCACGCAGTGTTTATCACTGATGCCACCATGACACTCATGTATCGTCTCAGTCAAGGTGAGCATGTTGTACAAGCACACGCCACACACTTGTATCAAAGGTTAATTAAATCAGGTCGTTCTCATGAAATGATTTCGTTTGGGTATGCATTATTAACTTTATGTTGTTGTTTATTGGTTGGGCTAAGCCTTGAAAGTGCTTTGAGTGTCCAGTATGCCATTGCATTGATTGTGTTTTTGATTTTACTGACAGTTTTTATGAAATCTTTAAGATTAGGACGTTAGAATAGCTTCATGAAAAAAGGTGTTATACATTTAAGGCTGGCTGTGATTGCTCATGATATATTCATGACATGGTTGGCTTGGGTGTTGTGTTTCTTAATTCGCTACAGTATGTGGCCCAACTCACCTGCTATTGAACTTTGGTCAATTGAAATATTGGCAGTGGTTGTCATACAGTTTATTATTTGTTTTGCATTTAATATGTATCGCGGTTTGTGGCGTTTTGCCAGTGTGCCAGATTTAATGAATTTAGTGCGATCTGCTGTAATTGGTACTGTGGCAATCGCTTTATTTTTCTTTTTATTCAATCGCTTAGACGGTATTCCTCGAAGTGTCTTATTGATGTATCCAGTGTTGTTGGTGTTGTTATGGGGCGGGCCAAGGATCACTTATAGGATGTGGAAAGACAAGTACTTTAATCTCGGTGATGCCAATAAATCCAGAGTTATTCTTATTGGTGCTGGACACAAAGCTGAGTTATTTATTCGAAATGCTGTCAGTGGTCAATCCTGTCATGTGATTCAGATTATAGATGATGATAAAGCTTTGGTGGGTTCCCAAATTCGTGGGGTGAAAATTCAGTCCGGTATTAAGCATATCAACCAGAAGGTAGCGGAACTTGGTGTTGACTTGGTGGTGATTGCTAAACAGAATCCCAGTGCTGACCTGATTAAATTGGTGGTTGATGAATTGGCTGAAAGTAATTGCACTATTCGTGTGGCACCAGATCCTGATGATTACGACAGTAATTTGATTAATGTCAATCAACTGCAGCCTATAACAGTAGAAGATTTATTGGGTCGAGAAAAAGTTGAATTAGACTGGGAATCTGTTGCCAGTTATATCAAAAATAAATCAGTTCTGGTGACTGGTGGAGGGGGGTCAATTGGTTCTGAGTTGTGTAGGCAGTTAGCCAGAATAGGGGTCAGCCAATTAAGTATAGTTGATCATTCAGAATATAATTTATATGCCATAGATAAAGAACTTAACAACGAACACCTGATTGTTAATTCTCATTTAGGGGATGTGACGAATCAAGCACATTTATATCATATTTTTAAACAAACCAAACCGGATGTGGTCTTTCACGCTGCCGCATACAAACATGTTCCTTTACTGGAAACTCATGCTTGTGAAGGCTTTTTGAATAATGTGATTGGTACCCGCCATGTGGCTGATTGTTGTGCGGATTTTGAAGTTGATAAAATGGTTTTGATATCAACCGATAAAGCAGTGAACCCATACAGTGTTATGGGTGCAACCAAACGTTTGGCAGAAAAGTACTGCCAGTATAAAAATCAAACCAGTCAAACAGATTTTTTCACCGTTAGATTTGGCAATGTGTTAGGTTCGGCAGGTTCTGTGGTGCCGCTGTTTGAACAACAAATTGCCCAAGGTGGACCTGTAACCGTCACTGATGAAAAGATGGAGCGCTATTTCATGACGATAGAAGAGGCCTGCCAGCTGATTTTACAAAGTCTGGTATTGGGTAAAGACAATGAAATACTGGTATTAGACATGGGGCAACCAGTCAAAATAAAATCACTGGCTCAACGCATGATTGCCTTGTCAGGAAAAGGTAAGGACATCAAGATCAATATAACCGGATTACGAACCGGTGAGAAATTGTATGAAGAATTACACTATGATGTAGAAAATTTAGAACCTACAGTTGTACCCAAAATCAGTGCGGTTAAAAAGGTTCAGGCTCAGAACAATCAACTGCCTGAGTTGATTCAACAGGGTCATCAAGCTGCCATGAAATTTGAACAAGTCGAAATTAAGAAAATTTTAGCCCAACTGGTCCCCGAATTTAAAGGCCACGAGCTGAGACTATTAAGCAGTAAAAAGTCATTGATCAATCAACAGAACCTCCAATGAATTCAGATCAACAACTTATGGAATAAAATGAAAAAAATCACCAAAGCTGTGTTCCCTGTGGGTGGAATGGGAACTCGATTTTTACCAGCCACAAAATCAATCCCCAAGGAATTACTACCCATCATTGATAAACCATTGATTCAATATGCAGTTGAAGAGGCCATCGAGGCTGGCATTGAAACATTGATATTTATCACCAGCGCCAGTAAACATGCGATCAGTGATCACTTTGATCCCATGCCTGACTTAAGGGCTAAATTTTTGAGGCAAAATAAACAAGATTTGGTCAATAAGTTGGATACTTTGCCCATTGAGGTGAAAAGGGTGTTCGTTCCTCAAGGACAACCATTGGGTTTAGGGCATGCCGTTTTACAGGCAGAGCCGATGGTTGAAGAAGATGAAATGTTCGCGGTGATTTTGGCCGATGATTTTATTCAGGCAGATAAGAATCCATTACGTAGATTGATCGAAGTGGCTCAAACCAATGGTAGAGCAACCATCAGTGTTGAATCTGTAGAGCCAGATCGCATATCCAGTTACGGTGTGATTGCACCGGATGAATGGCAAGGTGATTTTGTTGGTGTGAATGACATTGTTGAAAAGCCTGATGCCGCTTCTGCACCCTCTCGTTTTGGCGTAATTGGACGGTATGTATTACCACAAAGTGTTTTTTCAATTCTGGCACAAACGCAAATGGATCATAATCAAGAGATTCAACTGACTGACGCATTGAAAGAATTGATCAAGGTTAATGGCTTACAAGCGGTTAAGTTAACAGGTGAACGATTTGATTGTGGCAGTCAAGAGGGGTTTGTTTTGGCCAATTTACATGTGGCGATGCAAGATGAAAAATTGAATCTACAAATCCGTTCATATTTGTCGAATTGTTGAATTGCTTTCAGTATAGTCATTCTGAGGGTGCCGAAGGCGAGTCAAGAATCTCGTAAGGAAAGCCGCTTTCTTGAATAATGTCACGCCAAATCAACCAGATCCTTGTATCTTCAATTCGGCTTTGCTGTATTCAGAATGGCTTTATTTGTCTAGTTTAGAGCCATCAAAAGCACTGGGCAACAAGTCAGAGATGTTGTGAGAACTGAATTGAGTTTCGCTTGATTGTAAGTGAATTTGAGTTAATTCATCACCATGTTCAAAAATAATTTGCCTACAAGCACCACAGGGTGAACAGGCTTCACCTGATTTTCCAACAATCAATATGTGTTTTATTGTTTGACCACCATTGATGATCATTTGTGACACAGCCGATTGTTCCGCGCAACAACCTACTGGATAAGACGCATTTTCAATGTTGCAGCCAACGTGAATAATGCCATGTTCATCAATGATGGCTGCACCCACATAAAATTTAGAATAGGGTGCATAGGATTTGCTTTGGGCTTTTAAGGCTGCTTGATGTAGTTCTTTGATATTCATTCAGTGTTTGGTAGATAATATATTTCAGGTAATTGTCTTAGTTTTTCTTCCAAATCCATGCCAAAGCCAAAAATATAATGGTCAGGTATGTTCATGGCAACATAATCAGGTTTGTAGTTGGCATAGGGGCGATCATGTTCTTTGTGAATCAAAACCACCGATGAAGCTGATAAAGCACCTTTTTCTAAACACCAGGCATGGGCGGCGGCCAATGTATGTCCTTCATCATAAATATCATCACATAAAATTACATGATGATTTTCCATGTTAATTTCTGGCTGGTATTTCCAGACTAACTGCCCACCTGTTTGGCTTTTACCATAACGAGATAATTGTAGATAGTCCATTTCCATATCGAGATTGAGTCGTGTAGATAAGGCGGATGCAAAGATCATGCCGCCATTCATTATGGTTAAAAAAGCGACTTCCTTATCTTCAAAATCTTGGTTGATTTGTTGTGCCAGTTGATCAATTGTTTCGTTGAGTTGTTGTTGGTTGATTAACACTTGACTCATTGGCGGTAATATTTTGCTATAC
>CALDFB010000304.1 GCA_937942365.1 uncultured Marinicella sp.
TGATTCTTTATTGTTTGGTGATTGGTGTGGATTTGTTTTATAGAGAGCTCAGCAAGAATGAATTGAAACTTATTTTTTCAGATTATCTGATAAAAACCAAAGCAGCATAAGTGATTATTATTTTGAGACAATGGCTTAAAGATTCAAGAATAAATCAATATTTTCAAAAAATAATGAAGAAATAACGATACTGTAGTTAATACACAAATAAAGTAAAGACTATGAGGTTTCAATTTATTTTAGTTTTATTGATGATGCTATTGGAGATGAACGGCTCTATGGTATTTGCCATGCCTTTTTCAGATGAATTTGACGACGACATTAACTTATTGAATAACAACATAAGTCAATGGTCTGTGTTAGGCATTGATGTGATGGACGAACGTGCAACTGACATAGCCATGAGTGGTGGTTTCTTGACAGTTATTCCAGATTCGTTTGCCCAAAATGCATGGTTTGAAGATGAGTATGGTCCGTTGGTGTATCAGGAAGTGACAGGTGACTTTGCTGTGGTGATTAGCTTAAGGGTGACCCAAGAAGAGGATATAGACTCACCTCCGGCATCAGGCTTTAATGCTGGTGGCTTTGTTATCAGAGATCCTGCAGGTACTCATAATGGCGATGAAAACTGGGTGATGTATAACATGGGTGGTCAAGGTCAAAATGGCGTGAATTATGCGCGTGAAATGAAAAAAACAGTCAATTCAACATCAAACCTGTATTTAACAGAGCAAGTGGGGTTGGATGAATACTTATTGGCCTGTAGAGTCGGCGATGAATTTTATTTTTTTTATTGGGCTGATGCCATTGGTGCTTGGCGACAAGAAGCCTTTTACAATGAATTTGATGTGGATGGCGTAATAACCACAACTTGGAGAAACTCAGATTCAGTCACCCCAGAAATTACTGTGCCGGGAGTGAATCAAGCTGCACCGATGTATTTTGATCATCCCACTATGCCAGCAACCTTACAGCTCGGTGTCATGGGCCATACTTGGAATAACAGCAGCAATGGTATCAGGGCTGATTTTGACTTCATACGTTTTGCAGTCAACACGCCGCAAACACAGCAAGATTGCACCGCCGAGTTTCTCAATATTGATAACGATCTGATTTTTAGCGCCGGTTTCGAATGATTTCAGTTGTCATCATGGATAAACCGATATGCACATCAAAACTATTGAGCTTTTATTTGCCGAAAAGGTGATTTCTTGGGAAAGTGATTCATTAAGAAATTCATTTGATCAGCGATGATGTTCTTATTTTGTAAGAAAATATATTCAGCATAGTTGGGTGCAAATGGCACCGCCAGTAATCGCATATTGGCTTGCAAGGGTGTTCGATCAGCCTTATGATTATTACAGCGTTTACATGAAGTCACCACATTGGCCCACACATCCTTCCCGCCTTGTGAAACCGGAGTCACATGGTCTCGCGACAGTTCATGACGATGAAAGACTTGGCCACAATATAAACACAAGTTTTGATCTCTTTTAAACAAGGTTTGGTTGTTAAGTGGTGGTACATAACCTGCCAGTTGTTTGTGGATGTGGTTGTTGTAGCCTTTGGTACCGATAATGGCTGGGATGTCGAAGTAACTTTGTTCGCCGGATAGGGCGTTGATTCCGCCGTGCAGACGGGTGATGGTGGTGCCGAACTGGTATTGAACCATGTCCAGAGCCATGAGTTTTGCGACTTGTTCGCTGTTGAGCCACTCCAGTGGCATGCCTGATGCATCAGTTCTGAGGGTTTGATGCGACCCAAGGTGGTTATGAATAACTAACTTCTCCTCAAGTGGTTTATATAATTACAAACCAGCTGAGTAGAAATTGCAAGTGTTAATAGCGACTGTCATTAAGATTTTATATATATTTCACAGAAATTTAATGAAGTCTATAGAGTGTTTTGTCATACTCAGCACTTCGATTTCGCTCAGCACCAGCCGAAGTTGAAATATCTCATGACTTTGGTTTGTTCTATTTTAATCATGGCGGGAACTTAACGAGATTCTTCAGTCGCTGTTGCTCCATCAGAATGACAGAGGGTAATTTGATATTCTTGGAAAACAATTTTTTAAGATGGGCTTTTGGCTGGCTCTGCCGATGGAAATTCGATCACTGAGCGAAGCCGAAGTGTAATGACTAATTGCCCTGTGAAACTTACGGTATATTTGATAAGCTGGTTAACTGGTGAATAGAGATAAGGAATGGCTCATGAAGTTAATCAGAGAATATGATGATGTAAACGAAGCTGAAATTATCAGTAGTTCATTGCGTGAAAAAGGAGTGATGACCAAAGTGACCAGTGCAGATTCTCAACGTTTAGGACGATTTAAATCAGGCAGCATAAAAGTTGGTTTGTGGGTGATGTTTGAGGAACAGTTCATCGATGCCGTTGAAATATTAAAAAACCCTGATCATGAACTCGAGTATAAAATTCCGGTTGATGAAATGCATCGAATTGAAACGGAGGCAAAAACAAAGCACGAAAATGGTCTCAATAGAATAATAGAGAAAGGTGCGACTTATTTCTTTGGGGCAGTTTTAATTATTTTGGTGATATATGTAATTAATGCTTTGCTGAATTAGACGAATTTATATTTCTGAGTTTTGTAGATAGGCTTACTGTTCATTAGTTATGAGAAGTTTATAGTTTTGAATAAAAAAGCGTTGTCATACTGAGCGAAGCCGAAGTATCTCTTGACTCTGGTTTGTTCTTTAGATTAAGCATGTCGTGAACCTGGCGAGATTCTTCAGTCGCTTTCGCTCCATCAGAATGACAGAAGAGTATTTATATTCTTGATGATTAAATGAGTGACTAATTGTTGCAGAGATTAGGTGCGTTTAGAAAAAAACTGGCTCCCGAATCGGAGTCCAGATGACGCATTTCTCAGATTATCAAGATAATCCTAACCCACTAACATGCCAGCCATGGTGGCTGAGAACAAGGATGCTAGGGTGCCGCCGAGTAAGGCTTTCATACCAAATTCAGACAGTGTTTTTCTTTGGCCAGGTGCCAAGGAACCAATGCCACCTACTTGGATACCAATAGAGGCAAAGTTTGCAAAACCACAGAGCATGTAAGTGGCCATTAAGATTGATTTGTCGTACATCAAATGCACTTCTTGAGCGGTGTCTTTAAGTGTGGCGAGATTTTCATAACCGACGAATTCACTGGCGATGATTTTCACCCCCAGTAATTGGCCCAGTTTAGTGATGTCTTCAGTGGCCACGCCTATCAACCACATCAACGGGGCGAATAAGTGGCCAAAGATAAATTCCAAAGACAATGATTTGTAGGACGTGTTAGCAGCAATCAATTGATTGAAGTTATCACCAAAGGGTTCAAGTCCGTAGTAGTTGATGCCAAGACTCATCACAACCATGTACAAGGTAAAGGTCAATGTGGTTCCCAAAATAATCGCTTTCCATCGGGCCAAGTCGGGTGATTTTTTCATCCAAAATATAGTTAACAGGATTGTAGCTACAATCAATGCAATTAGGCTGGTGAAGTTCAAGATGGAGCCCAGAAAATTAAATATAAAATTAACCAAGGCTATGAATGAGAAAAAAACCAATAACATGGCGCCGACATTCATCGCCAGCTTTAAACCTTCGGTGGTGCCGTTGGTTAGTGCATCAATGAAATTGGAGCCAACAGATTCATTTGAAATCTCAATGTTGGATTCAATTTTTTCAGTTTGTGGGTAGAGAATTTTGGCTACTACAATGGCACCTGGTGCAGCCATTACAGAAGCTGCCAATAAATGTTTGGCATAAAATAACTGCAGGGCTTTGTCTTCGCCTCCGAGAAAGCCTACATAAGCAGCCAATACACCACCAGCAACAGTCGCCATACCACCAATCATCACCAATAAAATCTCCGAACGATTCATTGATTCCAAGTATTTCTTGATCATCAAAGGGGCTTCGGTTTGACCTAAGAAAATATTGCCAGCCACTGATAAGCTTTCTGCGCCAGAAATTTTAAGTGCTTTGGTTAACAACCAAGCCAAACCTTTAACGATTTTCTGAATGATGCCCATATAGAACAACACCGAAGTTAAAGCCGAAAAGAAGATGATGGTAGGGAGTATCATCACAGCGAAATTGATCAACGGAGATTCAATTTCACCAGTACCAAATGAGCTGAATAAAAACCCTGTTCCGGCTTTGGTGAAGTCCATGATGTTGATAAAAATGGCACCCACCCACTTGAATATATTTTGCACAGAGTCAATATATATGACACCGATGGCTAATAATAATTGGATAGAAAGACCAATAGCGACCACTTTCCAATTAACACCTTTGCGGTTACTGCTGAAGGCATAAGCAATGGCTACCAAGGTCACCATGCCAATGGCACCACGCATCAATGATTCCAGCGAAAAACCTGCTGTTGCAATTGTTTCCATGTTCTACCCTTTTTGATTATCAACCAATTGATTATAAAAGACCAAGCATGATAATAACAGTTGGATTACAGTTTCAGAGGTCTTTTTTAATTTTAATTATTGTTTAATTCGATGGGAGCCAGTGTGACTTGGCTTTTGTGGAGTTTGTGATCATATGCATTCACATATTGATCCAATTGTGATCTGATTTCATGGTCTGTAATGGTGATGGTGTTGAATCCAATCAAGCCATTTTCAATGGGGTAAACAGTCAAATGATGAGGCACTTGTCCACGCAGTCGAGTGCCAGTGAACTGTAGCTGATTACGCCAGTTTTGGCGGTTTTTTTGTGCGGCTGATTGGTTGTAGTTTTGTTGTAACTGATCAAGTAATAATTGGCTGGTTTGTCGTTGCTCGCTTGTAAGAGATAGATTCAAAGATCTAATGGCTTGGTTAATTTGACCATGGGCGTTTAACTGGTTTGGGTCGATCAGTTTGAGCCAGACCAAAGCAGTCGAATAGTCTTGTTCTTTGATGTAGTTATTAGCCAATAAAATCTTCGCGTGCTCATTGCCCAGTAAAGCGGCTTTCTTGAATCGTTTATTGGCGTGTTCTGTGCGTCCTTTTTCGTTGGCTTTTTTACCTAGGATCAGGTGTTTGGAGTCAGGTGTGGTGATGTTACCCATGGCGTCAAATGAGGCGCTTGATCTGGCAAAAGTGAGAGACGTTGCGATCAGAAGTAACCCTGTATAAATCAATTTCATCATTCACCTACTTAGTTTGTGTTACAAATATTTTATCATCGCCAATATTAGCATACAGCATATTTCGTAATTTTTTATTTGGACATCAATATTTGGTTGCTGATGATTTGGCCTTGCCAATAAACCAAATCAGCAATTTCTTGGGTGTCCCATAAAACCATTTCAGCGGTTTTGCCCACTTCTAAACTGCCTTTTTTATCATCAATGCCCAGCGCTTTGGCGGCGTTGATGGTCACACCAAGTACCGCCTCTTCTACAGTTAAGTTAAATTGAGTGCAGGCCATGTGCATACATTGTAGCAGGTTGGTAGTAGGCGCTGTGCCTGGGTTTGAGTCTGTTGCTATGGCCAGATCTATGCCATACTTCCTGAAAGCTTTAATCGGAGGTTTTTGTGTTTCTTGTAACGCATAAAATGCATAGGGCAGTAGGGTCGCAACCGTGTCGCTGTCAGCCATTTTCTTGATGCTGGCGGTAGAGGTGTACTCGATGTGATCAGCCGATAGGCCGCCATATTCAGCCACCAGTCCGGCACCACCTAAGTCACTCAGTTGGTCAGCATGCAACTTAACTGGTAAGCCCCAACGTGTGGCTGCATCGAAAACTTGTTTGGTTTCCTCGAATGAAAAACCAATGCCCTCACAAAAAGCATCCACAGCATCAGCCAGTTTGTTTTTGGCCACATGCGGAATGATTTGTTGGCAGATTAAATCGATATAAGCCTGGCGATCGTTTTTAAATTCTGGGGGTAAGGCATGCGCTGCCAATAAGGTTGTTTTAACATCGACTTCCAATTTATTGCCGGCTGCTCTGGCAGCTTTCAGCATTTTGATTTCATTGTCAAAATCTAAGCCATATCCAGACTTGATTTCAACAGTCAATACACCTTGGCTCTTGAGGTGAGCGAGTCTTTGACAGGTCGAATCTATCAATTCTTGTAGGCTTGCTTGTCTGGTGGCCTGAACTGTTGATAAGATGCCACCACCTGCTTGTGCAATTTCTTCGTAGCTTAAACCATCCAGACGCTGTGCAAATTCATTGGCTCTGGAGCCCGCAAACACCAAATGGGTGTGACAGTCAATCAAGCCAGGTGTGACTAGTAAGCCTTTGGCATTGATATTTTTTTTAGCATTGAAAGTCATCGCTTCTGTTGTTGGGCCCAACCAGATGATTCGGCCTTGTTTACAGGCTATGGCGGCTTGATTAAACTGGCCAAATGGACGACCATTGTCTGCACAGGTTATCAGCTGTGCATTGTGAATTAATAAATCACAGGTTTTTTTCATTGTTTTTGGCTTTGTTTTATCCTACAGTTCTCAAAGCGATCATTATCGTAAATCCACCTCATAATGAACAGTTATTTTTATGCAAAGTTATTTTTTTAAATCCGCACTGTTGCCCAAAGGATGGTGCCAAGGTGTTAGGGTAAGTACCAGTGAAGGGGTGTTCAAGGCCGTTGAAACCAATTGCCAAGCCAGGCCAGAAGATCGCTGTTTTAATCAAGTCATTCCTGCTATACCGAATGTGCACTCACATGTGTTTCAACGCGCCATGGCTGGATTGAGTGAATACAGAAAGGCGCCAATGGTCGGGTCTTTAAATTCAGGTGGCAGTGTAGATAGTTTTTGGTCTTGGCGTGATTTAATGTACCAGTTGGCCCAGCAAATGGACGGTCAATCTTTGTATCAAATCGCAGTGCAGTGCTATACACAAATGCGTGATGCCGGTTATGCTTCTGTTTGTGAATTTCATTACCTTCATCGAGATAAAGAACGCTCGGAGGATTTTTTCAGTCATTCAGAAATTTTACTCAAAGCTGCGGCCGAAGTTGGTTTGCCCATTACGCTATTACCTGTACTTTATGCGTTCTCAGCCGTAGGTGAGAAGCCATTGAACCCTGAGCAGAGAAGGTTTGAGCTTTCAGTGGATGAATACATTGAGTTATACAATCATTTGCAAACAAAGTTACAAGACAGGCAAAATCTGGGCATCTGTTTTCATTCGATCAGGGCAGTTAATCAACAACAAATGCAAGCTGTGATAGATGCATTGCCCCAAGATGCGCCTATTCATATCCACATTGCAGAGCAACAAGCCGAGATAGACCAAGCGATTAAATACTACGGTACTCGTCCTGTTACCTGGTTATTTGATCATTTTAAGGTAGACAAACGTTGGTGTTTGGTACATGCCACACATTTGGATGAGCATGAAGTGAAATTGATCGCTGACTCAGGTGCTGTGACAGTGATTTGCCCTTTAACCGAAGCGAATTTGGGTGATGGTATTTTTCCCATGCCAGCCTATATGGCCAATGATGGCGTTTGGGCGATTGGTTCTGACAGCCACATTGAGATTCAACCTCAACAAGAATTGAAAATATTGGAATACAGCCAGCGACTTTGGCATCAACAGCGCAATGTCTGTTGTGATGATCGACAACCTCATGTGGGCACTTGGCTTTGGTTACGAGCTGTTGCTGGTGGTAACCAGGCCTGTCAGTTGATCCGCAACGGTATAGAAGTGGGTTGTTCAGCTCGTGTGATTGACTTACAACCGACAAATGTAATGAATGCTGAAAGTGCGCTAGATGGTTGGATTTTCTCTGATCAAGTAAAAGCGGTTGCAAGCACTCTTTGATATTTTTTGTGATTGTTGTGCTATTAGTTCTTATGTTTGTTACTTCTTGAAGTCTGTTCTTTATGTAATGGTTTCTAAACGTCAATTCCAACAAGCTGTAAATCTGACAACATGTTAGAATGCATGGCATGAAAAAAATTCCTGACAACATTGTTTTGGTGGGCCCTATGGGTGCAGGTAAAACCACTGTGGGAAAACAAATGGCACAGCAGTTAGGTAAAACTTTTATTGATGTCGATCAGGAATTAGAAAGTCGGACAGGTGTTTCAATCAATTTGATTTTTGAAATAGAAAAAGAGGCGGGTTTCAGAGCGCGTGAAACAACTGTGTTAACCGAGCTTTTAGAGCGAAATAACAGTGTAATAGCAACTGGAGGAGGCATCATTGTTAGGCCTGAAAATCGTGTTATTTTGAATCAAACTTCCAGTTTAGTGGTGTATTTGAAGACTGAGGTGAAACACCAACTCAAGCGTCTTAAGCGTGATAAGCAACGGCCTTTGTTACAAGGTGGTGGTCGGCGTGAGAGATTATTGAAGCTGGCGCGTGAAAGGAATCCATGGTACGAGGAAGTTGCTGACATTGCTTTTCCCAGTGGACGGACCAGTTCATATGGTATGGCCAAAAGAATAGTTACGTATCTCATACAAAAGTCAACTACACTTGAAAATAAAATTTAACTGCAATGACCCACAACCTATGACTGAATCAATACAAGTTGATATTTCCTTACCAAAGGAAACCTATCCCATCATTATTCACCCCGATCAGTTTGACCTGTCCAGAATTAAAGCCCAGTTAAAAGGTCGAAAAGTTATGATAGTGAGTAATGAGACTGTGGCACCTTTGTATTTACAAACTGTGGTTGAGCTATTTAATGATAACCTAGTTTTTAATTGTATTTTAAAAGATGGAGAAAAATATAAGAACATGCAAAGCTGGCAAATGATTATAGATCATTTAGCCAGTAAACAGTTTAATCGTTCAGATGTTTTGGTTTCATTAGGAGGAGGTGTGATTGGTGACATGACTGGATTTGCTGCGGCCAGTTGGATGCGTGGTATTGATTATATTCAAATGCCAACCACTTTATTGTCTCAAATAGATGCTTCTGTAGGAGGCAAAACAGGTATTAATCACAGCCAAGGTAAAAATTTGATCGGTGCCTTCCATCAGCCAAAAGCGGTCATTATCAATATCGATAGTTTGAATACATTACCTGAACGAGAATTTAATGCGGGTATCGGTGAGGCAATTAAATATGGTGGTATTGACCAATTACCGTTTTTTTACTGGCTCAGTCAGGAAGTTGATGCGATTAAAAATAAAACACCTGAAATCTTAATGCAACTGATTTCACAGTGTTGTCAGTTTAAAGCTGATATAGTTGAACAAGATGAAAAAGAACAGGGTGTTCGTGCATTGCTGAATTTAGGTCATACTTTTGGACATGCGATAGAAACTGCTACTAATTACCATTATTTACATGGTGAAGCTGTGGGTTTAGGGATGGTCATGGCGGCTGAACTGTCGGCTCAGATGGGGTATTGTGAGGCGAGCATACGAAAAATGCTGGAAAACTTGTTGCAAGCCTTTGATTTGCCAATTATGCTGGAATCAAATATTTCAGCAAATACGTTATTAAGGCTCATGAAATCAGATAAAAAAGTAATTAACGATGAACACCGTCTTATTTTAATGAAAGGTTTGGGTGGTTCTTTTATCGCCGAAGGTATCAAAGATACAGATATTTTGTCCGCATTAAACAGCTGTTTGCCCTCATGATTCAATATTCATTTATCACCAGGTTTGGCTCAATTGTTATACCGATGTTGTGTTTGGGTTTTGGCATTGTAAAGGCTCAACCTGAAGTTGATTCAGAGCCGACTGCCGAAACTGAAATTATTTGTTACGCGGCTCAAAAGCAGTGGGTTTGTGCACCAGCTGATCAAAAACAACAAGCACACGACAAAGCCATCAAGTTGGCTGAACAGAACCAATCCACTGACACTGAATCTGAATTCGTTGGGGATAGCTCTGTGGAAATCAAAACCATGGATACCAATGAGAATTTCAATGAACAAGTCTTGGAGAACCCTCCTGATCAATTATTTCAGCCAGACTCAGTTGCACAACAAACCAACGACTTTGCGCCTAGAACTGATGCCAGTGAGTTGAATGAATCAGTGGCAAAGACAGCAATGGCAACTGAAGTGATTGTTGAATCACCTCAGAGCCAAATCGCAACAGATCAAGTCAATGTGAATGAAACTGAAACTGTTCCGGCTTTATCTCGGTCACCAGAGTCAAACAGGTCATCAAATAATTTTAAAGACTGGCAAGTTCAGCATGCAGACAAATGGTCTTTTCAAGTGGTGGGTGCTGCTAATCGAAAGCAACTGGCTGGCTTTATAAACCTACATAATTTGCAACAAAGAAATCATGCCATAGCTAAAACACAAGTTAACGATGCTGATTGGTGGATTGTGTTGGTCGGTTTATTTAACAGTCGTGATGAAGCTTTGCACCAGCGCAGTCAATTGCCATCTGAATTGGCTGATCAAGCCTGGGTCAGGCAAGTCAAAACGATTTCAGCGCAAGCTGATTGAACCTACTACAAAAAAATGTGATTTTATATGTTCGACTGGGTCTTAGTTTAATTGCAAACAGAATGAAATGAGGGCGTATCATATGAGACATTTATTATTGATCATGACGTTGGTTGTTTTTGTGACCACATCAGTACACAGCAAAGATCAAGCAGAAACTAAAAACCAAACACCCACGTGGGCATTGGCTGATGATAAAAAGGTGATTCATCAATTTCCGCAGCAAGCCATAGCTGACCAACGAGTCACCATGTTATTTTTTTGGGCCACTTGGTGTCCCTACTGTAAACAATTGATGCCGCACATTCAAAGCGCATTGCATCAATATAAGGATGATTTGAATTTAAAAATATATGCCATGAGTATCAATGAAGATGCTGACCCCAAAGCCTATTTACGCAGCCAAGGTTACAGTTTTACCTTATTCCCACAAGCGGAGAAAGTGGCTGAAATGTATCAAGTCCATGGGACGCCTGGGGTACTTATATTCAATAAACAAGGTGAATTGGTGTTTGATCTTCGATCTGTACAAACTAAACATTTGGTGCAACAAAATGCTTCTCATGGTGCCAAGTCAGTGAGAAAAGCCCCTTACTGGGCTGCAGAAATCAGAAAAGCATTGCAGGGATTGCTGAAATCCACCTAAAATGGTGGTATGAAAACTAGATTTACCACTGAGCAAAGCTGCCTTTTGGTCATAGATGTGCAAGGACGCCTTGCAGAAATGATGCACCAAAAAAAACAACTGTTTAGGCACATCATTCTGATGGTTGAGGCAGCTAA
>CALDFB010000305.1 GCA_937942365.1 uncultured Marinicella sp.
TTAAGGCGTATATCTGGTATCGTTCTGGTTCGGTCAGTTGTTTATAGCTCATAATACATTTTCCTTTGGTAGAGAAAAATCGTTAACTATAACAGCTGATCGACTTCCTCTGGAAATTGCACTTATTATCCGAATCTAAGAGATCTATAGATTCAAAAATAATAAATAAAAGGCAAGTTGACCATACATTCAATTATTTCGAATATTGTCATCTGTTTTTTCAATTAAAATACCTCAATCAATCTATTTTCCTTGTTTTATACTTAGCGTTCAATTTTAAAATACAAGAAAGAGGTCATATTATGTTTAAAAAATATCAACCGGCTATACTTGCCGCATCATTAACGCTCGCTGGGCTCAATTCATCTGCTTATGCCAACGACCAAGCCAAATCCACCCAATTTTGGTGGCCAGAACAATTGAATTTACAACCATTAAGACAACATGCCAAAGAATCCAATCCTTATGGTGAAAGTTTTGATTACGCCGAAGCTTTTAGCCAATTAGATTTAGATTCAGTAAAAGCAGATATCAACAAAACATTAACAACATCACAATCATGGTGGCCAGCGGATTATGGCCATTATGGGCCATTTTTTGTCCGTATGGCTTGGCACAGCGCTGGCACATACCGCACCTTGGATGGCAGAGGCGGTGCCGGCGGTGGACAACAGCGATTTGAACCTTTAAACAGTTGGCCAGACAATGGTAATTTAGATAAAGCCAGACGATTGCTATGGCCCATTAAACAAAAGTATGGAAAAAATTTATCATGGGCTGATTTAATGATTCTCACTGGCAATGTGGCCATGGAATCCATGGGATTCAAAACTTTGGGTTTTGCCGGTGGTCGAAACGATGATTGGGAAGCCGACTTGGTATTTTGGGGCCCTGAAACTGAATTCTTAGCCGATGAACGATATCATGGTGATCGAAAACTTAAAAAGCCACTTGCAGCAGTTCAAATGGGGTTAATTTATGTCAACCCTGAAGGCCCAAATGGCAACCATGATCCTATTTCAGCAGCACATGACATCAGGGAGACCTTTGGGCGAATGGCCATGAATGATGAAGAAGTTGTGGCATTGATAGCAGGTGGTCATACATTTGGTAAGGGACATGGTGCAGGCAAACCAGCCGACTGTGTGGGCAAGGAACCAGCTGCCGCCGGACTGGAAGAACAAGGTTTTGGCTGGAAAAACAAATGTGGTAAAGGGCATTCTGAAGACACCATAACCAGTGGTTTAGAAGGTGCATGGACATCCAGTCCTGCCAAATGGACTCACCAGTACTTAAGCAATCTTTTTGCTTTTAACTGGGTCAAAACAAAAAGTCCAGCAGGGGCAACACAATGGATACCAGACAATGAAGCCGCAGCTAACTTAGTGCCTGACGCACACCTTCCTAACAAACGCCATGCACCGATCATGTTCACAACAGATCTATCCCTGAAAAAAGACCCTGCATATAGAGCCATTGCCGAACGCTTTTTGAAAGATCCAAAGGAGTTCGAATTGGCTTTCGCGAAAGCATGGTTTAAATTAACACACAGAGATATGGGACCAAGGGCCAGATACGTTGGAAATAACATTCCAAAAGATTCATTCAAGTGGCAAGACCCTATTCCTAGTGTCACTCATGATTTAGTCACACAAAAGCACATCAACGATTTAAAGAAACAAATCTTAGCATCCGATTTAAATGTTTCAGAATTGGTCAGAACTGCTTGGGCAGCAGCATCGTCTTATCGAGCAACTGATATGCGTGGTGGCGCCAACGGTGCACGTATTCAACTGGCACCACAAAAAGATTGGGCAGTTAATAACCCGGCTGAACTGCAAAAAGTATTGAATGTCCTCAAAGGCATTCAAAAAGATTACAACAAAAGCCATGAAAAACGCCAAGTATCTCTGGCTGATTTAGTCGTTTTAGGCGGTGCTGCTGCCATTGAAAAAGCGGCTAAACAAGGTGGCTTTAATGTATCTGTTCCCTTCAAACCTGGACGTGCCGATGCCACCGCTGCACAAACAGATGTGGCTTCTTTCGAAAACTTAAAACCCACGGCTGATGGTTTCAGAAACTATTATGAAAATGACAATCACCACTCACCTGCTGAATTACTGGTGGACAAAGCCAATCTATTGTCTTTAACAGTCCCAGAAATGACTGTTCTTGTAGGAGGCATACGCGCTTTAAATGCCAACACTAATGGCAGTAAGCATGGTGTGCTAACAGCAACGCCAGGTACCTTAAACAATGCTGTTTTTGTTAATTTATTAGATATGTCAACCCGTTGGTCTAAATCTGCACAAACCGCTGGCATTTACGAAGGCAGAGACAGGAAGAACAACACCTTAAAGTGGACCGCTACACCCGTTGATTTGATTTTTGGTTCACATTCAGAATTGCGCGCAGTGGTAGAAGTTTATGCTGCTGATGACGGTCAAGAAAAATTTGTACAAGATTTTGTTGCAGCTTGGTCAAAAGTGATGCAATTGGATCGTTTCGACCTTAAATAATAAGCAATCAATTGACACAATTTAAAGAGCCTCATCAAGAGGCTCTTTAAATTCAGGGTTAGAGTCTCCAACCTGAGTTTTTACCACTTTTCTCCAAATTAAATCCTGCACCTAAACAACACTTTTTTAGTGTCATTTTGTTAAACTATGACATCGCAAAAAATACCTCAAAATTTACATGACAGAAAAATCTCAACACACACCCATGATGCAACAGTTTTTAAAAATCAAAGCTGATTATCAAGACATGTTGTTGTTCTACCGGATGGGAGATTTTTATGAGTTATTTTTTGATGACGCCATTAAAGCAGCTAAATTATTGGATATCACCTTAACCCATCGAGGTAAAACAAAAGGCAACCCCATTCCGATGTGCGGCGTACCTTACCATGCAGCAGATAATTATTTGGCTAAATTAGTTAAACAAGGGTTGTCAGTTGCTATTTGTGAACAAACGGGTGATCCAGCTACCAGCAAAGGACCAGTGACCAGAGAAGTACAACGCATTTTGACACCAGGTACTGTCACAGAAGAAGCCTTAATGGATGCACACAAAGAAAATGTCTTACTGGCGATTCACAGTAATTCACGCGGCTACGGAGTGGCTTACTTGGCATTGGCCAATGGTGTATTCAAAGTTCAACAAATGGAAGACTTGGCTACCTTAGAGGCCCAATTAACACGCTTGTCACCCAATGAAATACTCATTGCTGAAAACAGCGATTTACATCATCAATTAAAACATTGGCCCTGTCTAGCAAGACCTGAATGGGATTTTGATACCGAATCGGCCCAACATACACTCCAAAAAACCTATCAGGTTCATGACTTGATAGGTTTTGGCATCAATGAATCTGATGTTTTTCTACCCGCTGCGGGTGCTTTGATTCAATATGTTAAACATACCCAAAAAACCGATTTAAAACACTTACAAGCCATTCAAATTGAATACTTAGACCAGTATTTACATGTAGATGCTCAGTCCAGAAAAAATTTAGAAATAGATTTTCATCCTGATGGTAAAGATGAGTTAACACTCTGTGGGTTTATTGACCAATGTTCCACTGCGATGGGGTCGAGGAAGATCAGACGTTGGGTAAAGCAACCATTAAGAGACCGCAGCTTATTGAACCATCGCCTAGATGGCATTGAAGCACTGATAGCCTCATCTTTGGTTAATGATTTACAAGATCAACTCAAAGGCATTGCTGACATTGAAAGGATTGTGACACGCATCAGCTTATTAACTGCCAGACCCAGAGATTTGGTCGCATTACGAGAATCTTTAGCAGCTGTTAAATTACTTCAAAGCACCATGCGATCTATAGAAGCTAAAGACTTGCAAACAATAACACACGCACTCAACCCCCATGATGAACTTGCGAGTTTATTGCATAGAGCAGTCAAAGAAAATCCACCCGTTATTATCAGGGATGGAGGTGTGATTGCTGATGGATATGACGAAAAATTAGATGAGCTTCGCAATATCAGTTCGGATGCAGGCCAATATATGCTTGACTTTGAAAGTCAACAACAAGAAATTTCAGGTATAAACTCACTTAAAGTCGGATACAACCGTGTTCACGGATATTTCATTGAAATCTCTAAGCTACATACAGAAAAAGTACCTGAAAATTATATCCGTCGCCAAACTTTAAAAGCGGTTGAGCGGTACACCACGCCTGAGCTTAAACAGTTTGAAGAAAAAGTACTTTCAAGTAAGGAAAAATCTTTGGCTCATGAAAAAGAACTTTATCTACAGTTATTACACAATTTTTCTGACCACATCCAAAGCTTGCAATTACTGGCTGAGACCGTCAGTGAATTAGATGCCCTAAGTAATTTATCAGAACGGGCCACTACCCATCAATTGTGTAAACCCAAGTTAACTCAAGATTTAACCCTGGATATCAAACAAGGTCGCCACCCTGTGGTAGAAACCATCCAAGACACGCCTTTTGAACCCAATGATTTAAGCCTAAACCGCCAAGATAAAATGCTGATCATCACAGGGCCTAATATGGGTGGTAAATCTACTTATATGCGCCAAACTGCGATTATTGTGTTATTGGCATCGATCGGAAGTTATGTGCCCGCTACGTCAGCTGATATTGGTGATATTGATCGCATATTCACCCGTATCGGAGCTGGTGATGATTTAACTCGGGGACGTTCTACATTCATGGTAGAAATGTCAGAAACCGCCAGTATATTACACCATGCCACAGCTAACTCCCTGGTTCTGATGGATGAAATCGGACGAGGAACCAGTACCTATGATGGTTTGTCATTGGCCCATGCTTGTGCTGTTCACTTGGCTCAAGTGAATCAATCGTTTTGTTTATTTGCAACTCATTATTTTGAAATCACTGCTCTGGCCGAACAAATCCCGTCCATCAGCAATGTTCACCTCAATGCAGTCGAGCATGGGGATGGCATTGTTTTTCTTCATACAGTAAAACCAGGTGCTGCCAACAAAAGTTATGGATTACAGGTCGCTGCCTTAGCTGGACTGCCAACAGTTGCTTTAAACAATGCCAGAAATTATTTACAGCAATTAGAAAGTCAACCCAGCAATAGTCAGCCACAACAATATTCTCTTTTTCAAGAAGCCATTAAAACTGAATCAAAAGTAGAAGAAAAACTAAAATCTATTGAGCCAGATGAGTTAACCGCAAAACAAGCGCTAGACATCATCTATCAATTAAAAAAAATGTGATTCAAATGCTGTTATCAAGGAAACTTCTGAAAAAAGGAATGACCATAGTAGCAACTAACAAGTCCTGAAATCAGAAATTAGATAGTTAAATACGAACGAGTAAACAACCCCGAATTTCCATGTTCAGGGTTAACTTATGGTTTGCTGTTTAGTTATAAATCAAATTCTATTTTGTAAACTTTTGATATATTGGTATTCACACCATATTCACTGGGCGGTGTAAACAACCATTTCTTGACTGATTGAATCGCTGGCTGACCAAATACCCTGCCTCGTCTAGAATGATCAATCGCATCTGCAGATACCACTTTTCCAGTTGAATCAATCGTCACTTTAACATCAACCCAACCTTCTAATTTATCTTTGATGGCTTTGATGGGATATTTAACTTCTGCACGTTCTAAAATATTCCAGTTATAAGTCATTTCCTCTGTGGCAGCCTCAGAAACATCAACAGGCCTGTTACTGACAGGTCGTTCCACGGCAACAACACCTTGCTCAACTGGAAAGGTAACTGTTTCAGGTGCCAATTCTGAAGTATTGTCACTTGAGGGTTCTATAGCTGTCGCATTCGCTTCATTTTCAACCACGCTAATCTCCTGTACACTTTCGCCACCCTCTTGATCTATGGATATTGATTCTGCAATAGGTGTTTCTACCACAGTTTCCTCTGTGATGATTTCATCAGCTATTGGTTCTTCACTGATTATCTGAGACTCTACGCCAGTCTCAAGATTCGAAGCATCTGAGACAGTTTCTTCTGCTGGTAGTGTTGCTTCAGTTACTGCCACAGCTTCTGGCTCAGAGCGCGTTGCTTGATTTTCAGTTATTGATGAAGTAGCGGGTAATAAAGGCATTTCAGGCTTGATAGGTAAATCTATTTCAACTTCAGGTTTAGTTTTTAAACCAAACTCTGACATATCTAGTTCAACTTTATCAACTTCTGATTTAAATTCGGGTTTATTTATACCTGTTCCCTTGGTACGTTCAGGTAATCCAGCAGACCAACTGGGTCTTTTAGAAGTTTGTTTTTCTCTCGTATCCTCTTCAGAATTTTGAGCCCATGTAACAGTTGCTGTACTCAGCAAAAACAGCCCAGCAAATAATTTTTTACACATTTTTTTTCTCGGGGTTTACACACAATAACTTAATTTTAACAACTGCGTCACAGTTTGCAATGATTATCGAATGTAATGCGCAAATCTTACCAATTAATTTTTTCTTTATTTAAAAATGCATTTAACCCTTTTTGACCTTCTGCTGACACACGCACTGCAGCTATGACTTGTGTGGTATATTCATCAATTTTTTTCTGCTGAGGCAATGTTCTACCTACCACAGACATCACTAATTTTTTACTGATCTCTTTGGCATTCGGCCCAGTTGCAGCCATTAATGTCAACTGTTGTTCTACCCACTGTGTCATCTCTTCAGCAACCACAACCTCAGAAACGATTCCAATTGCTTTGGCTTGTGCGGCATTGAATATTTCGGCCGTTTGAAAATACCTGCGCGCTTTTCGAGTGCCAATGGCATCAATCACATAGGGAGAAATTACTGCTGGAACCAAACCCAGCTTAGCTTCTGTTAATCCGAATTTTGCACCCTCTTCTGCCACCACAAGGTCACAACAACAAGCCAGGCCTACACCGCCGCCTAATGCCAGGCCTTGGATCATGGCTACAGTGGCCTTGGCGTTGAAGTTTATGGTTCTCATCAATGCAGCCAACTTTTCAGAATCTGCTTTATTTACAGCTTCAGTGGCTTGGGCCATACTTTTCATCCAATTAATATCAGCTCCAGCTGAAAAAGATTTACCATTGGCTTTAAGTACAATAACCTGAATCGATTTTTCTTCATTGAGTTTATTGAAAGCGTCAGTCAACTCTTCTATCATCAGGGCATTGAATGCGTTATGCACATCTGGACGATTCATGATGACATAAGCTGTTCCAGATTTATGTTGTTTTAATTCTATGGTTTGATACGTATTGAACATCATTGACTCCTCAATTTAATGCCTTTGATTACATTCTAAAGACACCATATTTTACATTTGATACATCAGCGCAAGTGCTGACTTCTATGGCAAGTGACAAAATTTGTCGTGTATCAGCTGGATCTATCACGCCATCATCCCATAATCTGGCTGTAGAATAGTATGGATGACCTTGTTCTTCGTATTGGTTCTTGATGTTTGAATAAAACTTTTCTTTTTCTGAAGAATCCCATTTTTCCTCAGTACGATCATATCCATCTTGTTTGATTGTAGTTAAAACAGAAGCTGCTTGATCACCACCCATGACTGAAATTCTAGAGTTAGGCCACATCCATAAAAATCGACCCTGGTACGCTCGACCATTCATGGCATAGTTTCCAGCTCCAAATGAACCTCCGATCACTACGGTAAATTTAGGAACTTGGGCACAAGCCACTGCCGTTACCATTTTGGCACCATCTTTAGCAATACCTGCATTTTCATATTTTTGCCCAACCATAAATCCTGTGATATTCTGTAAAAATACCAAAGGTATTTTTCTTTGGTTACATAACTCAACAAAATGTGCACCTTTCAATGCCGACTCAGCAAATAAGATCCCATTGTTAGCAACGATACCCACAGGGTAACCATTGATGTGAGCAAAACCACAGATCAAAGTGGTACCATATTTCGCTTTGAACTCTTGAAATTCAGAAGCATCCACAATCCTGGCAATGATTTCTTTGACATCGTAAGGCGTTCGGGTGCTTTGCGGAATGATCCCATATAATTCATGGCTGGGGTACAAAGGCTCTCTTGCTTCCTTTTTAACCAACCAATCATAACTGGGTCTGTTCATGAATTTTAAACAATTACGGGCTATCTGTAATGCATGAGGGTCATCTTCAGCGAAATGGTCAGTTACTCCAGATTTTGAAGAATGAACCTCAGCGCCACCTAAAGACTCAGCATCTACCACCTCACCAGTGGCTGCTTTCACCAATGGAGGTCCGCCCAAGAAAATAGTTCCTTGTTCTTTAACAATGATGGCTTCATCGCACATGGCAGGCACATAAGCACCACCCGCAGTACAAGACCCCATAACCACTGCAATTTGAGGGATGTTCTTCGAAGAAAGCTGAGCTTGGTTATAAAAAATACGACCAAAATGATCTTTATCGGGAAATACTTCATCCTGTAACGGTAAAAATGCGCCACCAGAATCTACCAGATAAATGCATGGTAATTGATTCTCTAAAGCAATTTCTTGTGCCCGCAAATGTTTTTTTACAGTCATTGGGAAATATGTGCCACCTTTTACAGTGGCATCGTTTGCAACGATCATAACCTGCTGACCATGAACCATTCCAATACCGGTGACCACTCCAGCAGCAGGTGCGGCATCTTGATACATGCCATAAGCTGCCATAGGTGCCACTTCTAAGAAAGGACTGCCAGGATCAAGTAACAATATAATTCGATCTCTGACCAACAACTTTCCACGTTTGGTATGTTTTTCTCTTGAACGACCCGAGCCACCCAGGGAACTGACTTGTAATTTTTCTCTTAAATCATCGACCAATTGACTCATAAAAACACTGTTTTCATCAAACTGTTCTGACGTTGAATTTATTTGGGTCTTAATGATTTTCATGAGTTTATTCAGTCCTGAGTTAATTCAATCGCAATGGCTGTGGCTTCGCCACCACCAATACATAGAGAAGCTATGCCTTTCTTAAGGCCTCGATTTTTCAATGCATGAATTAAGGTCACTAAAATTCGATTTCCGGATGCACCTATAGGATGCCCCAAAGCTGTGGCTCCGCCATTGACGTTAACTTTTTCATGAGGGATGTTTAACTCATCCATGGCTGCCATGGTAACCACAGCAAAAGCCTCATTAATTTCAAACAAGTCTACATCATCTACTGTCCAATTGATATTTTCTAATAATTCTTTGATTGCAGTGACAGGAGCTGTGGTGAACCATTCAGGTTCATGCGCATATTGATGGTGGCCTACAATTTTGGCTAATGGAGTCAACTCGTTTTGCTCTATGTAGCCTGCAGATGCCAGGAGCGTCATTGAAGCACCGTCAGAAATTTTTGATGCATTGGCTGCAGTTACTGTACCATTTTCTTTGCGAAATGCTGGCCTGAGATTTGGGATTTTATTGACATCACATTTGCCTGGCTCTTCGTCTTGATTAACCAGTACAGTTTCTCTTCGACTTTTAACTTCCACAGCAGCTATTTCAGCAGTAAAGGCACCAGAAGTAATGGCGGCGTTGGCTCTATTCACCGATTCAGTAGAAAAGGCATCCTGTGCTTCTCTGCTGTAACTATATTTATCCGCACATGTTTCTGCAAAAGCACCCATCATATTACCATCATATGGATTTTGTAAGCCATCAAAGAACATATGATCCAACATTTCAGCATGCCCCATGCGGTATCCTCCTCTGGCTTTAGGTAAGATATAGGGTGCCATAGTCATGGATTCCATACCTCCAGCAATGACCAATTGTGCAGAGCCGGCTTTGATGGTGTCATGTGCCATCATGACAGTTTTCATTCCTGACCCACATACCTTGTTTATGGTTGTACACTTAACAGAAAGAGGTAACCCAGCATTCAACACAGCTTGTCTCGCTGGAGCCTGCCCTAAGCCTGCTGGTAATACACAACCAATAAGTGCTTCATCAATGTCATTTTGATTGATTCTGACTTCATCAACTGTCGCTTTGATTGCTTGAGCACCCAATTGGGTTGAAGGGGTATTAGAAAACTGGCCTTGAAATGATCCAATAGCGGTTCTTTTAGCGGCAATGATATAAACGTTGTTATTTGTCGTTGAGGTCATTATATTCTCATTTGTTAATTGTTATAGATTAGGCCAATTATATTGCTGGGCTGATTTACGCTTTAGCATCACGATACAGTTCACGGCCAATCAACATCAAACGTATTTCGTTGGTACCTGCACCGATATCATATAGCTTGGCATCTCGAAGTAAACGGCCAGTAGGATATTCATTGATATAACCATTTCCCCCCAACGTTTGGATGGCTTCTAATGTCAATTGAACAGCTGTACTTGATGCAAAATACAAACAAGCAGCTGGGTCAAGTCTGGACTTGATGCCTTGATCATAATCTTTAGCTATACCATAAGCAAAATACCTGGCGGCTTGAAATTCGGCATACATCTTACCAATTTTAGCTTGCATCAGACCAAATTGGCCAATGTCTTTTCCGAACTGCTTTCGTTCAGCTGTATATGGCACAGCAATATCCATAGCAGCTTGCATGATGCCTAAAGGACCACCTGATAACACCAACCTTTCAGTGTCAAGACCTGCCATCAGAATGCCCACACCATTATTGACTTTACCCAAAATCTGACTGGCAGGAATGCGACAGTCTTCAAAAACCAATTCACATGTATTAGAACCACGCATCCCTAACTTATCTAACTTCTGAGCAGTAGAAAAACCAGGCATCCCTTTCTCTACAATAAATGCAGTCATACATTGAGAGCCGGCTGACTGGTCAGCTGTTCTCATATAAACAATCAGCACATCAGCATCAGGGCCATTGGTTATCCACATTTTATTGCCATTTGCGATCCAATCTTCTCCATCTTTAACAGCCGTACAAGACATCGAACCAACTACATCTGATCCTGCACCTGGCTCACTCATTGCTAAAGCACCAATGAATTCACCAGAACACAGTTTGGGTAGGTATTTTGCTTTTTGCTCATCTGTGGCATGTTTGAATAAATTTGAAACGCATAAGTTAGAATGCGCGCCATATGACAAACCCACAGATGCAGAACCTCGTGAAATTTCTTCCATTGCAATTAAATGGGCTAAGTTGCCCATCTCGGAGCCACCATATTGGGCAGAAACAGTCATACCAAGCAATCCTAATTCCCCCATTTTTTGCCACAAATCAGCTGGAAATAAATTGTCAAGGTCAATGTGTTCAGCTCGAGGCGTAATTTCCTCAGCGGTGAATTTCCGAACGGTATCACGTAACAGTTCTAAATCCTCATTTAAAGCCACATCGTAATTCATCAATTATTACCGTTTTTTGTTCTTCCTGAAAACTTAACATTCCTTTGACACATAAATGGCAGCTTAACACGACCCATTTTTTCAATTCGCTCTTCTCCCATGCGATCGGCTGCTTTCCATGTAGCGATGCCATCACGTTCAGCTATTTCATATATTTTTTTGATGTTGTAATAAATGTTTCTGGTCATGCGCATGGCACGCTCTCTGTTATAGCCTTCAAGTTCGATAGAGACGTTCATTAAACCACCGGCATTGACTGCATAATCAGGTGCGTAGATCATGCCTCTTTTTTCTAGTTCATCACCATGTCTATTTTCTGCCAATTGGTTATTAGCACTGCCACAAACGATATCAAACCCGAAACGTCCAATGGTCTCGTCATTCACTGTTGCACCCAATGCACAAGGTGAATAAATATTGGCATCAACATCATAAATATCATCCAAACCAACAGCTTCACAACCATATTCGTCCACACATTCTTGGATCGCTTCTTGATTGATGTCAGTGACAAATATTTTGGCGCCATCTTTATGTAATAATTTGACCAACTCCATACCGACATGGCCAACTCCTTGTACTGCATAGCTGTAATCGCCAATATTTTGATTGCCATACTTCTTTTCTAAACTGGCTTTTATACCTTGGTATGTTCCAAACGCTGTAAAAGGTGATGGATCACCTGAACCACCATGAACTTGGTGAACACCTACTACATTGTCAGTTTCTTGGAAAACATGTTCCATATCATTCACATCGATACCGACGTCTTCAGCCGTAATATAACGACCTCCCAAAGAATCCATAAATCGGCCAAATGCCCTGAATAGCTCTTCTGATTTATCGGTTTTTGGGTCGCCAATAATGATTGATTTACCGCCCCCTAAGTTCAACCCTGAAACTGCTGCTTTGTATGTCATACCGCGCGACAATCTCAGTACATCATTCAATGCTTCTTGTTCTGTTTTATACGGCCACATACGTAAACCACCAAGTGCAGGTCCTAAAATGGTGTTGTGAATAGCAATGATGGCTTTCAATCCCACATCTTTATTATGACAAAAAACCACTTCTTCGTGCTCTGTCTTATCTATGGTCTCAAAAATATTCATGTTTTGTCCTCATTCGAACAGCTGCGACGGACAGCCATTGTCTGGTTAAATTTGAAAGATTCTGTTTACAGAACCAAAATGTGTGTCCCCCTCAAATTTAAAAACCCATGATCAGATCAGGCCCCAATCTTGCGATGTAGGTATTTGAAGGTATTTGCGTGAATTTACAGAAAATACGCACCCTATCGGGCGCGCGCAATTATACATCAAATGGCATTTATTTGCATTATTATCAAAACTCTATTACGTCGATTTGGGGTAAGATCCAAGGACTTTGAGGTTTGAAGTAAATCGTTGCATTTTAGTAATGGCTTGAGACAAGTTTTTATCGTCAACATGACCCTCCACATCAATAAAGAAAACATAATCCCATTTACCACGTTTAGATGGTCTTGATTCGATGCGTTTCATACTGACACCACAGTCGTTTAACGGCTTTAATATGTGAAATAACACGCCTGGTTCATCCTTACCGGTCACCATCAATGATGATTTGTCCTCACCACTTTGTGCTAACAACTGCTTTCCGATCACTAAAAATCGAGTGGCATTATCTGCCTGATCTTCAATTTCTTTGAAAAGTATATTTAATCCATACATACCTGCGGTTGACTCGCCTGCTATGGCTGCAGCATGTTCATTAAAAGATGCTTTTCTGGCTGCTTCAGCATTACTAGAAACTGCAACAGTATCGATATCAGGTGCATTTGTTCTTAACCAACTTCGACATTGAGCGAGTGATTGTTGATGTGAAAAAATGACATTAACATGTTTCAAATTCTCTTGTTTGGACATCAAATGGTGGTGAATGGGTAAATCAATTTCTCCACAGATTTTTAACGGTGAATTGATGAACATATCTAAGGTATTATTAACAGCACCTTCGGTAGAGTTTTCTATGGGAACAACACCAAAGTCTGCAACACCTGCTTCCACTTCAGCAAACACATGATCTATAGTAGACTCTGGCATGGCTTTAACAGAATGGCCAAAAAATTGATAAGTAGCCATTTCCGAAAAAGTACCCTCGGGACCGAGAAATGCGATGTTCAAAGGTTTTTGTTGCGCTAAACAAGCAGACATAATTTCTTTAAATAGGCGAACCAATGCTTGATCAGACAGAGGACCTTGGTTCCTTTTTTTGACAGCACGAAGCACTTGTGCTTCCCTTTCTGGCCGATAATAAAAGCCACCTGACTCAGCTTTTCTTTTACTCATTGCCACTTCGTTGGCAATTTCTGCACGCTCTGTTATCAGTTTTTGTATGTTCTGATCAATACCATCTATTTTATTACGTAAGTCATTCAACCATACTTTATTGTCTTCGGTCATCATTTATTGACTGTATCAAATTTGCATTTTAACCTGATAGCAGAATTTATAAATAGCCACATACATTTATTTTATAAGCAGTTATGTTATTAAATATTTAGTATATTGATTATTGAGTTGAATCCTTGTCAAACAACAATTAGTTATTACATTTTTATTGGTAAGATCCTGGCGATGTCCCGAGTTACCGGTCTCGGAATGGAGGTTGTCAAATACTACTATTAAAGATTTCACACTGCCAGTTAACTACGTTTACTGAGCGTAGTCGAAGTGTAATTCAGTGGAGTAAAGACTTCGGCTCCCCTCAGCCAACGATAAGAATCTGTTTTCTTGATGCTGAGGTAGAGTTCATTGTACTTATAATTACTGGCTTTAATTGGTTTTCTGCGTTTTGATCAAGCTTGAGCTATAGTTAACCAACGAGCCTGAGTTAGTGCGATAGCACGCAGCGAACAACATGTTCAGTGCCTTCATCACTACGTATTTATTTTAGGCAAAAAAAAACCCCAACGTTATGTTGAGGCTTTTTTACTTGTAAGATCCTGGCGATGTCCTACTCTCACATGGGAACTCCCACACTACCATCGGCGATGCTACATTTCACTTCTGAGTTCGAGATGGGTTCAGGTGGTTCTATAGCTCTGTTGTCACCAGAAAACTGGTTGCTTAAGTAAGCTGATGCTTTCTTAAGACTAACATTTGGGAATATGAATCATCAATCTTATGATTGGTGTCTTGGGTCTTAATACTTTTGTATTAAAAAAATCGTTACTTGATAGAGAAATTATCATTATGAACTTAATACATAACAAACCTCTTGGGTGTTATATGATCAAGCCTCACGGGCAATTAGTACTGGTTAGCTTCATACATTACTGCACTTCCACACCCAGCCTATCAACCTTGTAGTCTTCAAGGGCCCTTTAGGGAGCTCAAGGCTCCAGTGAGATCTCATCTTGGAAGAGGCTTCCCGCTTAGATGCTTTCAGCGGTTATCCCGTCCGAACATAGCTACCGGGCAATGCCATTGGCATGACAACCCGAACACCAGTGGTTCGTCCACTCCGGTCCTCTCGTACTAGGAG
>CALDFB010000306.1 GCA_937942365.1 uncultured Marinicella sp.
TACAGCTCCTCCCATCAAATTACTGGCTTGATACTAAAAAACATTCAGCTCCCGTAGGATGGGCTCCGCCCATCAAGAAACTAATGATAATCTTTCAATTCTGAGAAATCACACCAATACGCATCATAAAATCCATTATCAACAAAACTCAAAAAAGACGAATATTCCCAGTCACTGGGCTCCTTAACCACTTTAAAATAAACTTCATATGAACCCCAAATATTTTCGGTGGGCAGAGCCCACCCTACTGATATCACCACTCTGGTAGGATGGGCTCCGCCCATCATAAAATCGCGAAAACCTCTCAGTTGAGCAAGTATGAACATGTCGGTTTGTTACATCAGTTAAGTCAATTTACTGAAGATATGAGGTGATCACAGCCTGCCCTCGACTCGTCAATAAGAAGCTTGTTTGTGGTGTATATTTTTTAAGTCTTCGATTTTTTCTTTAAACCAGCTCAAAGCTTTGGCCCTGGCAACTTTGTAATCTATCGCAGGTTCTTGGTAAGCACACTTTTTACGGATCTCAGAAGCGGGGTCATGTATCTCTTTATTGCTTACACTTTCTAGCTCAGGTACATATTTCCTGATGTAAGCGCCCTCTTGATCAAACTTTTTAGATTGTGTTGTTGGATTGAAAATCCGAAAATAAGGTGCGGCATCACAACCGGTGGCTGATGACCATTGCCATCCGCCATTATTAGACGCCAAATCACCATCTAACAGATGGGCCATAAAATGCGCTTCACCTAAACGCCAGTCAATCAAACACAGCTTACTTAAAAATGAAGCCACGATCATCCTCACTCGATTATGCATCCAACCTTCCTGCAATAATTGGCGCATACCTGCATCCACAATAGGAAAGCCAGTTTGTCCACACTGCCATTTTTCGAACAGTTCAGGGTTATGATGCCAATGATCAACTGCTTGCGGCTTAAAAGTTTGGTGTTTAGCCAACTTAGGGTATTCAAACATCAAATCGTTGTAAAAATCTCGCCAAATCAATTCTGAAACCCAAGTAGAATGAAATGCACTTTCGCCATGAGCTTTTAACATATAAGCCAAACATTGATTGGCACTGATGACGCCAATGGCTAAATACGGAGATACAGAACTGGTTCCAGCTATGGCTGGAAAATCGCGTTCTTGTTGGTAATCATTATGCTGTACAAATGCCTTTAACCTAGATGCTGCGGCCTGTTCTCCAATCGGCCACATGTTAACCAGGTCTGCAGAAAAATGATCGTGGTTAAATTGATGATCAATTGATGTTGTTTCTTCTGAGTTTTTATGCACCACTCCTTTAGGTATTGATAAGGGCAAAGCATAATGAGATTTCATGGTTTCAATGAATTTATTTTTATATGGGGTGAATACATGATACATACTGCTGTCACCCTTTCTGACAGTGCCTGGTGGAAGCAAGTAATTACTGTGATAGGGATTAACCTTGATCCCCATAGGCTCTAATGCTGCAGTTACTTGTTGGTCTCTTTGTTGCTCATTCAACCAATAATTTTCATTCCAAAATATTGATTCGAACGGTTCAACTTCAGCCAATTCAATCAAATAGTCCGCGACATCATCAAACCAAGGCAAGGTCTTGATGATTGATCGAACTCCCAGCTTTTTTAAACGTTCAACCAAGTCAATCATATGTGCTTTGATCAGTTCAAGCTTGGCTGGTGCTTCTCCGTGTTGTTTATGCTGATCAGGGTGAATAATAAACAAAGCCACTGCTTCCTGGTCTGCTTGCAGGGCGTAAGTTAAGGCCGGATTATCGGCCAAGCGCAAATCATTTCTGAACCAAATTAAATTCAACATCAACTCCTTAATTTAACATGCAAAACAAAGCTAAAAACCTTGAAAAAAACCATTGAGACACTATATCAACAGGCCATCGAAATTAAGTGAAAACCTATGGACAAAAAGCCTCCATCTTTTATTAAAAAGTTCTTTAAGTTGGAGTCCTCTGCAGGTATTTTATTGTTCATAACAGCCGTTTTAGCGATGATCATCGCTAATTCACCCTTGTCACCATATTATAACTTATTGTTAGATACACCAGTCGCTGTTCAAATCGGGGCTTTGATCGTCAACAAACCCCTGTTATTGTGGATCAATGACGGTCTGATGGCGGTTTTTTTCTTTCTAGTTGGCTTAGAACTTAAGCGTGAATTGATCGAAGGAGAGCTATCTGACAAAAGGAATATTGTACTGCCAGGTGTGGGAGCCATTGGAGGCATGCTGTTTCCTGCCATGGTTTTTTTCTGGTTCAATAAAGATGATCCGATGGCTTTACAAGGCTGGGCCATTCCAGCGGCCACTGACATCGCTTTTGCTTTAGGGGTGCTCAAAGTGCTTGGTCCTCGTGTACCTACCAGCTTAAAAGTATTTCTAACCTCCTTAGCAATTTTCGACGACATTGGTGCGATTTTGGTGATTGCTTTTTTCTATACTTCTCAAATATCACTGATTTCTTTGATTGTAGTGGGCTTGTGTATCCCTTTGTTGTGGCTAATCAATAAAAAAGGCATCGAAGCCACCAGTACGTACATCACCATTGGTGTGATTATGTGGGTTGCTATGCTTAAATCTGGTGTTCATGCCACCTTAACTGGAGTGATCTTGGCCATGTTTATCCCGATTAAATCTAAAATCAAACCTGACTATTCTCCCTTAAAAGATTTAGAGCACAATTTACATTCGGCCGTGGCCTACATCATCTTACCTATATTTGCTTTTGCCAATGCAGGTATCAATTTAAGTGGTGTTGGTTTAGAACAGCTGATGCACCCTGTGCCATTAGGCATTGCACTGGGTTTGATTGTGGGTAAACAAGTGGGTATTTTCAGCTTATGTTGGCTGGCCATTAAACTCAAGTGGGCCAGCATGCCTGAAAACAGCAACTGGGTCTCTATTTATGGCATTTCTGCTTTGTGTGGTATCGGCTTCACAATGAGTTTATTTATTGGCTCTCTGGCTTATGAAGAGACGCAATTTAATATGGTTTTCGATGAACGACTGGGTATCATTGTTGGCTCATTGATTTCTGCATTGATTGGTTTCTTTGTATTGAAAACACAATATGGTAAGAAATAATGAAACAGGCTAAATATAAAGTGTTTCGTGTTAACCACTATTCACTGATTTTGTGTCTTCAGCTTCGCTCAACCAACGATACATGTTAACTTCAATCCATTGATTTTATGTCTTCGGCTCCGCTCAGCCAACGATAAAGACTTCGGCTCAGCCAGCGCCGCACACTGAGCGAAGCCGAAGTGAAGTATATGGTCATCAGGGATTTTTTTCTCTTTGAATCAGCCCATTTTTCAAGATTTTCAATCAAATATGTAGCAATGAACAACCTTAAAACCCAATCGAAATGACTAAAGCCAGATCCGACCTGGCTATAAAGTGCCTCAAGTTATTTAATCAAATACATACAGACCTTTTACCACTTCAACATTAGGTGGGCGATTATGTGAAGCAAAAAAATCATAGCCAGTTTTTAGATTTTGCCAAAAACTATACCAACGATTCTTTTGCTGCGCATTTAAATTTTCAGCGGTCATCCGAAAAGGAAAAGCATGCACCCTGACAAAAGGCTGCCCTCCTTCAAAAGCTGCCACCATCAAAGTATAAATTTCTTCTATCAAAGGGTCAGTCATCGCATAACAGCCAACAGAAACACAATTACCATGTACCATCAAAGCGCTGCCTGTTCTATCGTGTGCGCGATCGTATTTATTGGGGTAACCCAAGTTAAAAGACAAGTGAAACTGGCTCCAGGGGTTGAGTTGCTTGGGCTTCACAAAATAAAAACCCTCTGGACTTTGCCGATCTCCAGTGGCCATTTTGGGTCCAAGCTGACCTGAAAAAGTACAAATAGGGTAAGTCTTAAACAACTTAAACCCTTGCGCATTTTTAACCCACAATTCCAATTCACTGGTGGCTTTAAAAATACGAATATAAACGGCCGAACCCCAAATGAGTTGTTGTTTTTGAAAGCTTTGCTTAAGTGAAGATTCATTGGCTTGGATGGCCTGATCAGCCCTTTGGCTGGTTGGTATCTGTGAAACAACTAGTATGATCAAAGAAAGGGTTTTAATTAACATGACTTGCTGCCAAAGTATTTTCAGTATTGACCAGCTTAACTCAAAGAGGTTCCAGGTTGTTTATTAAACCACTGAAATCAACCATCCAGTTTTCCATGGTTGACCATGGATTACCCGCAAGACGGCCCTTAATCATTTGGTCAATACTTGAGAGAGTTTTTAGGCCTGAATCAATTTTTTCGGAGCTTGTTTGATTCAAGAAACGTTGAATAACAGCTTGACGATTCTGCCAAATACCAAAACGGCGGTAATCTGCTGGACTGACATTGCGGTTTTTTGATCGAATGAATGACAACTCACACAGCATTCTGGTTTCGCGCTCTAAAGCCCAGTGAATGATCACCGGTGATAAATCATTTTTTTGGAGCGAACGCAATATTCTTATGGCACGAGCTGGTTGTTTTTCTAACAATGCATCGGTCAGTCTAAAAACATCAAAACGCGCATTATCAGCCACTAAACCAGCCACATCTTTACCGGTAACCAGCCGATCTGCATACCGCATTTTCAATTTTTCTAGTTCTTGTGCAGCCGCCAGTAAATTGCCCTCTAGTCGCTGACTTAACAAACTTATGGCATCGTTATCAACTTGTAAACCAATCGCCTGACACCTTTGTCTGATCCATTGGGGTAATTCCGCTGCTTTGGGTTGATAAACCCTTAAAAACGCACCCTTTGCTGTGATGGTTTTGACCCATTTGGTTTTTTCATTGGCGCCATTCCATTCATCACAACGAATAATCAACATCACATCAGTGGGCATATTTTCTATGAATGAAACGATGCTGGCTGAACCTTTGGCTCCAGGCTTACCTGTTGGCAGATGCAAGTCAATGATGCGTTGGCTAGAGAACAGCGACATATTACCTGCGCTGTTTTGTAACTCATGCCATTGAAATTTAGTATCCACCAAATGACTTTCACGTTCAGAAAAACCTTTTGTTGCCGCTGCGGTCTTTATGGCATCACCGGCTTCTTGTAATTGTAGCGGCTCATCGCCAACCAATAAATAGACAGGCAATAATGTTTGTTTAAGGTGTCCTGCCAGTTGATTGCTGTAGAGTTTCATCCTGTTTTACTTCAATCAGTTTGGCTTCGAATGACTCGATATGCTACGAATAATCATTTGTGCCATGTCTTCATACATTTGTTCGCGAAGGATTCGCTCTTCAGTCTGGGTTCCAGTAATTTGACCTATATCAAAGGCATAATCTCTGGATAAATGCAGGGTTTGTTCAGGTATTTCAGTCACATCTAAAAAATGTACTGCAAATATCAATTCATAATCTAGTCGATATTCTTGCACTCGATTATTGGTGCCAATGGATTGTATTTGCTTGGTTAAACTGTCTTTCACGATAGAAATTTTGGCCGTGGCATCTGCCGCATTATCTACCAGTTTTAGCCCCTGATTAGATAAAGCTATCGCTAATGGTCGATATAAAGGCGCACTGATGGCATGCTGGATATAAGTTTTATCATAGGCTGCATCTAAATTCACGGCAGATTTCAAATGATAGCCACAAGCAGAAAGCAGCATGGCAGTTGAGAAAAGTACCCATAGTTGTTTTTTCATGACGCCACCACATTAACCAATCGTTTAGGTACAACAATGACTTTTCTGATGATTTTTCCTTCAATGAATTTTTGTACATTCTCTTCAGCCAAAGCCATGGCTTCTATGCTGTCCTTATCCGCATCTGCAGATACAGCTAATTTCGCCCTGAGCTTACCATTAACTTGTACCACCATCTCAATCTCATCTTGTACCAATGCCGATGGATCAACCTCTGGCCAAGTTACTTCACACAGCAAGACCTCCTCTCCCATGGCTTCCCACAAAGCTTGTGACATGTGCGGTGCAAATGGGCTGATCATCTTCACCAGTGCCGACCAACCCTCATGGCGAATCGACAGACCATTATCACTGTCGTCATTAAACTTAGTTAACGCATTGGTTAATTCCATCATCGCAGCAATGGCGGTATTAAAAGTTTGGCGCTTTCCAATGTCATCAGTTACTTTTTCAATCGTTTGATGAATCTTTAAGCGAGCAGCTTGCTGTTCCTTACTCAACTCACCAGATATTTTGTGGTTTTTACCTGGACTCTTTTCATTGAATGTAGAAACCTGAAACCACAATCGATTTAGATACCTGGCAGCACCTTCGACGCCTTCATCAGACCATTCTAAGGATTGTTCAGGTGGTGCAGCAAACATAGAAAATAGACGCACTGTATCGGCACCGTATTGTTCAATTAAAT
>CALDFB010000307.1 GCA_937942365.1 uncultured Marinicella sp.
TATTCGCTTAACCCAAATTGAGGGGGTGGCAGCCATCAACCCCGAACAGTCATCATCGTTGTGGAATCAGGTACCTAATTACTTAGTTAATGACGGCGATACTTTTGTAATCAATGAACAAAAAAGAGGTACTTTGAATCAAAGTGAACAGCTGAGTTTACATCGCCAGGCTTGGTTGTCATTCTCAGGTGAAACATATCGTACCAAAGATCGCATCAGCGGTGGTAAATTCGGCAGTTGGCGTTTGAATGCCAACAGCAACCACCGATTATTGAGTGCCAGCAGTCATAATGAGACTTTGTTGATCACTGAGTCTGAAACAGGGCACCAAGGTGTGGAGTTACGTAAACCAGAAGTGTCGCTGCAAGTTGATGGTGAATTCAGTGCTGGTTTTTTGTCAGAAATCAGTGGTTGGCAAATCAATTTTGATGCCGTACAAACAGAGTTGTTCTTACCTCACGGTTATATGGCATTAGCAACACACAATGTTGATAGCAGTCGTCATGTCTGGTTAGAACAATGGCGTTTATGGGATATCTTTATTGTCATGTTGCTGACTGTTTTGAGCTTTAAGACCATTGGGCTCAAGTCTGCTTTAGCTGGCTTTGTGACTTTGGTATTGAGTTACCATGGATTGAATGTGCCATTGTATGCATGGGCTAATTTGATAGTGGCTATAGCGATCATCAGTTGGTTACCTAAGGGCCGATGGCTTAGCTTGATTCAACTTTATGCTTTGATCAGTGTGTTGGGTTTGTTGTCAATATTGGTTCCTCATTTGGTTACGCAGGCCAGATTAATGATTCATCCACAGTTGGAAAAAAGTCATCAGCTGTCAGGTCGGTTTGAACCAGCACCAACGCCTTCTTCTGCGGTAAAAAAAGCCAAGGACTTAAGCCAGGTTTATACCCAAACTTATAACGCCCGAAATGCGATTGTGGCAGATGTGGTTGAGTTCGATGACGAAGTGCAAGAGGAAGGAAAAGTAACTGTTACGGGTTCAAGGTTAAGAAGGTCTGATATATTGAATCGCTACCAAGCCGATGCCGTGTTGCAGGCAGGTAAAGGCACACCAGAATGGCAGTACAACTCTGTTAAGTTATTCTGGGATGGACCCATCACTGTTGACCAGAATTATCAGTTGATTTTAATCACACCAACCATGCGTGTGTTCTGGCGTTTGGCATTGATATTGGCTTCAGTGTATTGGCTGTTGAAGATTTTGCAAAAAATGCGCGCCTCTTTTAAGCCGGCTCAGGTGATTAAAACTTCACTGTTACTGATGGTGCTTTCAAGTTCAGCCATGGCCAATCAATTCCCTCCAGAGCATTTGTTGAAACAACTGCAAGAACGTGTTTATGAACCCTCGATATGTGCACCCAATTGTGCTGCCATAGAATCTGTGCAGGCCACTGCCAAAGGTGATCAACTGACCATGAGTTTGCGTTATCATGCCCAAGATGAAGTGATGGTGCCTCTGCCGGCTTCATCGGATTGGCAGTTAACCTCAGTCGAAGTGGGTCAACAAAAAGTATCCAGTCGCTATCAACGACAGAACAACCATTGGTTGTTCTTAAGTCAAGGAGTTCATGATGTGGTTTTGGTGGGTACTCTGGCTAATCGCAACAGTATTTCATTGCGTTTTCCATTACTGCCGGGTCAAGTTAAGGCCAGCTCTGAAAATTGGCAGTTTGCGGGTTTGGAAGGACTGCAGCTGAGCAGTAACACTTTACAATTGATAGCGACCACTCAAACAGAATCGAATGAACAGTCTAAAACAACGGACATCAAACCATTCGTTAAAGTTAAACGTGCCATTACCTTTGATGATCAATGGCACATCAATACCTATGTCACACGAGTGGCGCCACAACAAGGCGTTATTAATATATCCATTCCACTGGTGAATCATGAATTTCCCACTGAAAAAGTACTACTTGATAGCCAGGGCGCAGTAAAAGTCAGTTTGGGGCCAGGTCAAAATGAATTTCAATGGAGTTCACGACTTGAGCGGGTGCCGGACCTTACCCTTACTGCACAAAAAAATGAGCAATACATTGAAACCTGGGAAGTGGTGTCTTCACCGCAATGGCATGTCAATATTGAGGGTGTCCCTTTGGTGGCTTCCGAGCAGATGGTTAATGATGGTGATGACTATTTCGTCCATGTTTATACACCCCGGCCAGGTGAAACATTGACCTTGAAAGTGAATAGACCGTCAGCTGTGGCTGGAGAAGTTTTATCGATTGATGCCATTAATAACACATATACTTTGGGTAAGAGAACCACTAAAGTGGTCACAAAGATTCGTTATCGAGCCACCCAGGGAGGGCATTTTAACGTAAATTTAGACCCTGAAGCGCAAGTCAAAAAAGTCACATTTGATGGCGTAGAATCAAATTTAATCAACGAAAACGGTGTGGTTGCTGTGAGTTTCTTACCAGGTAATCACAGTGTCACCATTGAATGGCATGTGAACCAAGAATTGGGAAGTTTGCATCAAACGCCAGCGATTAACTTAAGCAACGACTTCAGTAATTTAAGTCAAACCATCCATGTGCCTCGGGATCGATGGTTGTTGTGGGGCCAATCAGCTGGTGTGGGCCCTGCATTTTTATATTGGGGGGAGTTATTGGTATTTGCTTGCTTGGCATTCTTCTTAGCAAGGGTTCGGTACTCACCTTTGAAGTTTTGGCAGTGGTTGGTTTTGGGTTGTGCATTTGGTACATTTTCTTGGTTGGCATTTTCTGTGGTTGCCGGTTGGTTGTTTTTTGTGGGTTGGAAACAGCAATTTGCAGGTTTTGAATCCAGAGCCAAAAGTATCTTGCTCCAGTGGTTTAGTCTATTCTTCACAGTTGCGACCATTACTGTGTTGATAGGAACAGTGGCTTATGGTTTGTTGTCCTATCCAGATATGGGTGTAGCTGGTCAAAATACCTCCTCTTCAAAACTGTATTGGTACCTGGACTCTGGTTTTGATTTATTGCCGAGCATCACTTTGTTAAGTGTTCACTTGTGGTGGTATAAGCTATTGATTCTTTTGTGGTCAATTTGGGTGAGCTTCGCGTTACTTTCATGGTTGAAGAAAATGTTTTTAAGTTTGAACCGAAATGATTGGTGGCCAAAATTTAAACCAAAAAACAAAACCAAAGCCAAAGAAAAAAGGGTTGAGTCAAAGGTGGCTGAAAAACAATTGTCAGAAAAGGGTGAATAGACTTAACAAGTATCTTGATGTCTTCAATTTCATAGTAAGAAATTGAGTTGATTAATCAAACCCAAGCTCATGACTTGGGTTTGCTTTAAATCAATGCCACAGGTCTTTGATTTTTAGCATATAGTTATTCTTTTTTTCTGAAAATTGAAATGCAATTTGAAGACTCTTTAGCCTTTGCAAATAACCTAGATAGTGAAGATCCCTTGGCGCACATGCGTGATGCTTTTCATATTCCTCAAATTAAAGACAGCGACCAAAATGAAATATATTTTTGTGGCAACTCGTTGGGGTTACAGCCCAAGCTGACTGCACAATATTTGCATGATGAATTAAACAAGTGGCAAAGACTGGGTGTTAAAGGACATTTTGATTGTCAATATCCGTGGATGCCATACCACGAATTCTTGGCAGATGAGTCAGCAAACTTGGTTGGCGCGAAAGCAACGGAAGTGGTTTGTATGAATTCTTTGACCGCGAATTTACATTTCATGATGGCCAGTTTTTATCGACCCACTGCGAAAAAGTTTAAAGTGATGCTCGAAGACCATGCTTTCCCATCTGACCATTATGCGGTTGAGTCACAAGTTAAGTTTCATGGGTTTGATCCTGATGAGGCCATGATTTTATTGAAACCACGGACTGGAGAGGAATGCTTACATCTGGAAGATATTCTTGCCACCATCAAGGCTCATGCCGATGAATTGGCATTGGTTATGTTACCAGGGGTGCAATACTACACTGGGCAGGTATTTGACATGCAAGTAATCACTCAAGTGGCACAAAAACATGACATCGTTGTTGGTTTTGACTTGGCCCATGCTGCAGGTAATGTTGAAATGCAGTTACATGACTGGGGTGTTGATTTTGCAGCTTGGTGTACGTACAAATACCTTAATTCTGGGCCTGGTTCAGTGGCAGGGTGTTTCATTCATGAGAAACATCATGATAATCCTGACCTGCCACGTTTTTCAGGTTGGTGGGGACATGACAAAGACACTCGATTTAAAATGGACAACCAATTTATTCCAATCAAATCAGCAGAAGGTTGGCAGTTATCCAACCCACCTATTCTGTCTTTGGCCGCCATTCGAGCCTCTTTAGACACCATTAAACAGGCAGGTGGTATCGGTGAATTGCGCAAAAAATCAAAACAATTAACTGCCTACTTGCGATTTTTATTGCAAACGAGATTGGCAGAACATGTTGATATCATTACCCCTGATGAAGCATTGAGTGGATGTCAATTATCGATATGTATCAGTAGCGATCATAAGCCAGGAAAAGAGGTGTTTGAGGCCATTGAAGCCGCTGGTGTGACTTGTGATTGGCGCGAACCTGATGTCATTCGTGTGGCACCCGTGCCCTTGTATAATTCTTATACAGATTGTGTCAAGTTTGTTGATATTTTGGAGGCCTCGTTGTGATCGGTCAAGCTGCAGAACAACCCAAACATATTGTCATTATGGGCGCAGGTTTAGTTGGCTCAATGCATGCCATTTTTTTGGCCAGGCGTGGTTACCAAGTGGCTGTTTATGAACAATTACCAGACATCAGAAAAGAACGTATTTCAGCTGGCCGTTCGATTAATTTGGCGTTGGCAAACCGTGGCATTGATGCCTTAGATCGTTTGGGTTTGATGGCTGCAGTTGAGCCTTTGTTGATTCCGATGAGAGGCAGAATGCTGCATGATGAACATGGAGAACTTAAATTACAAAGCTATGGACAAAAAGCAGAAGAAGTGATTTATTCTGTCTCAAGGGCAGGTTTGGTCAGTTTATTGCGTGATGCTGCTGAGGCCACTGGTCAAGTGGAATTCTTCTTTAAACATGAGTGTTTAAGCATAGATTTTGACCAGAACCAATGCGAAATTCTCAACAAACCCCATGATAAAAAATTAACGGTTCACTATGATTATTTAATTGGGGCCGATGGTGGTGGCAGTCAAGTGCGCGCATCCATGAAGGCCTTGAATGAAACCGAGTTCAGTGCGGAACTTTTGGATCATTCTTATAAGGAACTCAATATCCCTGCTGGACCCAATGGTGAGTTTCAACTGGACAAAGAAGCGTTGCATATTTGGCCGCGGGGTGATTACATGATGATTGGTTTACCCAATCCTGATGCCAGTTTCACCTTGACCTTGTTTATGCCGAATGAAGGGGAAGTGAGTTTCGCAGCCATCAATGATGTGGCGACTTTAAACAAAGTCTTTGATGAATATTTTGCTGATGCCAAAGATTTAATTCCTGAATTAGAGACTGAGTATTTTAGTAACCCAACAGGCTACTTAGGTACCATTCGCTGTCAAGACTGGCATTATAAAAGTGCTGTGTTGACTGGTGATGCGGCCCATGCCATTGTGCCTTTTCATGGCCAGGGAATGAACGCCGGTTTTGAAGATTGTGTGGCCATGGAAAATGCGTTGGAAGCTCACTCAGATGACTGGGAATTAGCCATGCCAGTATTTGTAGAAAGTCGCATGGATAACAGCAATGCCATTGCAGATATGGCACTAGAAAATTACATAGAAATGCGTTCAACGGTTAATGATCCAAAGTTTCATTTAAAGAAAGCAATTGCTTTTGAATTAGAACAACGCTTACCTGATTACTTTATCCCAAGGTATTCTATGGTCATGTTTCATTTGATTCCTTATGCCGAAGCTTTTGCCCGAGGAAAAATCCAGTACAGAATTTTAGATGAACTCACCGACGGTATCAGTGATGTCAAACAAGTTGACTTTGATCGCGCTGAACGCCTGGTAAAGCAAAAACTACCGCGTTTATAAATGGAAAAACTTTTTGAACAAGGCTTAAAAATTGCCAGCTTATTTGACAACATCATCAATTCGTTGCCTTCACCTATTTTTGTTAAAGACAAAGAGCATCGCTGGATATTGGTTAATGATGCATTTTGTGAATTAATGGGCAGAGACCGTGCTGAAATGTTAGGGAAAAGCGATTACGATTTTTTTGAAAAATCTGAGGCAGATGTGTTTTGGGCAAAAGACAACGAGGTGTTTTCCAGCCGAGAAGTCAATACAAATGAAGAATTATTCACAGACTCTAATGGATTTCAGCATACTCTTCAAACCAGAAAAATGGTATTTGAAGATGATAAATTGGGTGATGTGCTGTGTGGTGTTATTACTGACATTACAGAGTTAAAACAATATGAACAGGATTTAAATGAAGCCAATGACAAATTGAAACTGAAAGTTGCCAATCGAAATCAAGAGCTGAAAAGTATCAATGAAAAACTAGATTGGGTCACTAATGTCGACCCCATTACTGAATTAATGAACCGCTCTGCCTTAGAAGAAGTGGCTGCAGAATTCATTCAAAAAGCGGATCAAGGTGGTGATGAGTTCGCGATGATGTTTTTAGATTTGGATGGTTTTAAATTCATCAATGAAAGTTATGGCCACCCTGTTGGTAATGCGCTGATCAGAGCAGTTGGTAATCGCCTCAATAAAATACTCAAAGATAATGGAGAGGTGGCACGGGTAGGTGGTGATGAATTCATGTTGTTATTTGCTTATAAAGATAAAAGTGAAATCGTGGCCGTCACAAAAAAGATTCAACAAGTCATAGAAAAGCCGTTCGACTCTAACCGCCATCGATTGTTTGTAACTGCGAGTATAGGTATTGCTTGTTATCCAGAGGATGGCTCTGATCTGACCACTTTGGCTCAATATGCTGATGCTGCCATGTATGTGGCTAAAAAGAATAACAAGGGCGGGCATCAATTTTATCAAGAAGCCTATACCTTGATCATTAAAAGGAAATTAGAGCTGGATGTGTATTTACGAGATGCCATTACATCAGATAACTTAAAAGTTCATTTTCAACCCATTTTTGCAGCCGACAGTAATGAAATCGCTGGTTACGAAGCATTGGCAAGGTGGGAGGATGAAAAATTTGGTGCGGTTAAACCCAATGAGTTTATTGCCATAGCAGAAGAGTCTGATTTGATTTTACAACTGGGGGAACAAGTGGTTCATCAAGCCGTTCAATTCATCAGCCAATATTGTCAGAATGGTGAATATGTTTCAATTAATGTTTCACCGAAACAATTGATGCACCCTTCTTTTAAATCGTGTTTAAGTGAGCAAGTGAAAAAAGCCCAGATTGATCCAAAGCAATTGGTGATTGAGATCACTGAGAATGTGATGGTTAAAATGAACGATTACATCAATCAATTAACCCAAGTGGCACAACTTCGTGGCATCAGGTTTTTTGTTGATGACTTTGGTACAGGCTATTCGAACTTATCACAATTAAAAAAAATCAAGTTTGATGCTTTGAAAATTGATCGCAGTTTTGTTAAAGAATTACCTGATTCAAGCACCGATAAATCATTGGTTAAAATCATGATATTGATGGCACAAGAGTTGAACTTGGAAGTGGTTGCAGAAGGCGTTGAAACACAACAACAACTAGATTGTTTGAGGGCACTAGGGTGTCAATACATACAAGGGTTTTTGTTGGGAATGCCAGTGGAAAAACCGGTTAAAAAAAGCGCCTAGTTAAAGTTGATATAATTTTTTCAAAAACCGCTTCATTTCTGGATCTGTTTTGTCCAATGGAACCTCATCTTTATGGAACCAACGCACTTGGCTGAATTCGCTGTCATCATAGCTAAATTGCATTCTGCGACTTCCTTTTAAGGCATACCAAATGGAAACATCGGTATGTCCGGCGGTCTTCCCCACCGTTTCAGTGCATGTGATCAATATGGGTTTTTGGTGAAGAAACTCAGCAACAACACCTAATTCTTCTTTGGCTTCTCTGAGCACCGTATCACGTGGATGTTCATTCGGCTCAACATGTCCACCGGTGGGTAACCACAATTCAGCATTGATGTGGTCAACCAACAGTATATAATCACCATCAACCAATGCAAAGTAAGCAATCAGATGTTTAGGTGGTCTATCTGGTTTTTGTATTCGACACAATTCAACACCTGAATCAATCCATTGGAGTATTTCACTTTGAGTGACCACTTCTTTGGAGTCTATAGGTGTGATTGAAGCGACTTCTTTTTTGATGGCTTTGCGCATGTTTACATTATAGTTTGGGTGTTTTGAAAAACTTATAATATACCCACTTCGGCTTTGTTCAGTGAACGGAGATCAAAGTTTCAGCTTAAGACCCTCATGGCTGGCTATAAAACCTAAGTTTTCATAAAAGCGAATGGCATCGGGTCGTTGTTTATCTGAGGTGAGCTGTACCATGTGGCAGCCTTTTTCTTGGGCCCGGTTCATGGCCCATTTAAACAAACCTTTACCGATGCCTTGTCCTCGATAATTTGAGTGTATTCTGACGCCTTCAATCAGACAACGCCAAGATCCCTGGTGGGTTAAATAAGGAATAAAAGTCAATTGTAATAGACCAATGATTTGGGATTTGTTTTCTGCCACAATCAATTCGTTATTGGGGTCTTGATCAATTGATTTAAAGGCTTGAACATAAGCTTGATTGATGGGTGATGACGTGTCTTCTCGCTGAGCACCCAGTTGATCATATGCCAGCATGTTAACCAGTGATGATAAATCTTGTTGCGTGGCTTTCCGAAAATTCATTGATTCAGCTTCTCAATTAAATAAGACTTAATCCCAGGCCACTCGCTATTGAGGATACTGAATACCACGGTGTCTCGAATTCGACCATCTGCCATAACCATGTGATTACGTAAGGTGCCTTCTTTTTTTGCGCCCAAGCGTAATATGGCATTTTGCGAACGCTGGTTTAAATGATCCGTTCTGAAAGCCACCCGATTCATATTTAATGTTTCAAAGGCATGTTCTAACATCAGCAGTTTTGCTTCGGTGTTAACAGCTGTTCTTTGTTTACTTTTGGCGATAAAAGTAAAGCCAATTTCTGTGCGTCTGTGTGACCAATCAGTATGCATAAAACGACTGGAGCCAATGATTTTTTTAGTGAGCTGATCTATACTGCAAAACACCAACGATTGATTGTTACTGTGCTCTGTTTGGGCTTGATTTAAGAAATGTTGTAAATCATCAGGATGTGGCACATTAGTGACCATGAGCTTATGTAGCTGACCATCTTTGATAGCGGAAGATAAACCTGGAAGGTGTGTCTTATTGAGTGGCTCCAAACGCACCTGAGAACCTTGTAATGTGATGTCTTTAAAGGCCATATTATTCCGACCAGACAGCAAATTCGTTGCCATTTGGGTCTAAAAAGTGAAAACGTTTACCACCAGGAAACTCAAATACCGCCTGGCTTATCTCACCACCAGCTTGTTCAATTTTTGCTTGTGTTTCTGCCAGGTTTTTGCTGTAAAAAACAACCAATACGCTGCCAGTTTCGGCACGAGCTTGTTGGTCGGATAAATAAAAGCCACCATCCAAACCAGCAGCTTTGTCAAAAGCACAATACTGATCACCATAATCTGTAAATTGCCAATCGAACACGTTGCTGAAAAACGTTTTTGTGGTACTCAAATTCCTGGCTGGAAACTCTAGGTAATTAATTTTGGGTACATAACTCATCAGGAGTCTTCAAGTTTGAGAATACCTAAGAATTGTAATTCAATCTTTTTTTTTCAACAATGATTCAATTTGAAAAATTATGAGTATGGTTTTCCTTATTTACAAATAGAGCTAAACTCATTTTAAAAATCGAGTATTATATTTAGATAAATTTTGTGGAACTTGTCATGGATCAATTTCAAATCATTGTCTCAATCGTCATGTTGATTATCATTGTTTGGGTGTCAATATCTAAAATCTTTGCCAATAAGGACGATGAGATAGATGGGCTGAGTCCACAGGAAATGGCTATTTTGTTTCCAGAAACTTCAGAATCAAACACCGACCACAGCAAAGCATCAGATACCAGCTATGATGAATTTGAAGACAATTTGCCGTTTGATGTGATAGATGCATTTAAAACAGGCCAAAAATTATTAGCCGTTAAACTGTATCGTCAACAATTTGGTACCGGTTTAAAAGAGTCAATAGCTGCTGTTGAGACTTCGACTGTTTATCGTGAGCAATTTGCTATAAATATGAAAAAATAAAATTCAGTACCAACCTGATATATAAACAATAAATGAGTTCATGAACAATCATTTTAAAGCGCCTAAAAAAGGCACATATATTTTGTATGGAGCTGACATTTCTTTGTACAGTGCTAAGCTGCGTTGTTATTTAAAAAAGAAAGGTATTCCATACCAAGAAAGAGCGGCCACTTACAGCTGTTATAAAAACTTCATTGTACCCAGAACGGGTGTTCGGTTTATTCCAGTTTTACACACAGCAAATGATGAGGTGTGGCAAGACACCACCGAAATCATTGATCGTTTGGAGCAAAAATATAATCAAAATCCAGCGGTTCCTGAATCACCAAAACAACAGGTGGCCGCTCATTTAATAGAAATGTATGCCGATCAGTGGTTATTAAAAACCGCCTTGTATTCACGTTGGTATGCTTCTAAAGCATCTTTAAAAGAAATTTGGACTGGTTTTGGGCAGTTGCTTTTTCCAAAATTCCCACAATTTTTACAACGCATTATTGGTAAAAAAATCAGTGCAAAATTCAGGGGGTTTATGCCTGGCTTAGGCATTAATCCTGAGACTTATGAAGCCATTGAAAAACACACAGAACAATTAACTAATGTGTTGGATGTGCACTTTTCAAATCATGATTTTATTCTAGGTGGTATGCCTTCAGTTGCAGATTACGCTTTGATGGGCGTGTATTATGCGCATCTGTATAGAGATTTAGATTCTGGACAAAAGCTCAAAAGTTCTGCCTCTAATGTAGTCATGTGGATTAAGCGAATGATCAGCGACGAAATACCTTCTGGTGAATATTTAGCAGATGATGAAGTGCCTGATTCATTAGATTGGATATTTAAAGTCATCGCAGAACAACAAGCACCAGTCATGATTGATACTGCAGAGGCTTTAGTCGGATGGCAAGGTGAGCATAATGCGGAAGAAGTACCAAGAATATTGAATGAACATGAATTTGAAATTGAAGGTGTTCAAAGCACCCGTAAGATCATTGCACATGCACAATACATGATGCAAAGACCTTTGCGAGCCTATCAAGAACACGATCAAGATATTTCTTTAACCGAGTGGGTGGCATCAAGGAAGCTGTTGCCGCTGTTGTCTTATGTGGTTCAATGTCCTATTGAACGCCAAAACAACCGCTTTATTTTTTGTTGAGTTATTGATTGGCATAACAGGGCGGATATGACAGCCACTTCAAGCGTTGATTGGTCCGACTTGTTCGTGGATGATTTGAGCCAAAACGCAGTTTAATTATTTCGGCATCGGCACAGAAAGGCAGGTGCGATTCAATACCCTCTTTATTTATACTTCGTAATAAGTTGCGACTGTCAGCCAACTTCCAATTACTTTGGTCTAACTGTTTTTTTCTGATATTTAATGCTTGTTCGGCACTTTTAAGTGCTTGATCAAAGTTTTTCGTCACAAAAGCCAACTCTGCTTGAGCCATAAGGGTGTCTGCATAAAGCAAGTGATCCATGCCCAAATGTTCCGCACGTAATTGCATGGCTTGTTTGATCCAAACCTCAGATTGTTCCCACTGTTCTAGGTGTAAGTGGACGCGGCCCATGTTTGTCATAGCAAAGGCGATGTTGGCGTTAAGGGTACCAGTGGCTTTTAGCTGGAAATCATGGGCTTGTTTAAACAATTTCAGAGCCTTGTTGAAGTGTCCTAGATCAAAACTGGTTAAACCTAAGTTATTTAATTGGGTTGCCAAATCTGGATAATCATCACCTAAAATGCGGGTTTGGATATTTAAGGCACGATTGAATAATCGTTCAGCAATTAAATATTGGGTTTGTTGTCTTTTGATTAAACCCAGGTTATTCAAAACACTGGCAAATTTCACTGACTCAGCTAAACCACTGGCCTCAAAACCTTGAATGGCTTCATTGAAATGTTTTTCTGCAGCCTTTAAGTGACCCAATTCGTTTTCAGTCACTCCCAGTCGGTTATGTGCGTCAGCGGTCAGGTAATGATCGGAACCCAATTGTTCTTTACGTGAATTGAGCACCTGAGTAAACCGGGTTTTTGCCAACTCAAAACGACCTTGTACATAAGCAAGAATTCCCAAGGAAGAAAGGCTTTTAAGGGTGGCATTATTTTCTGGCCCCAAGTGTGCTAAGTTGCTGTTAAAACTCCGCTCGTAATGCGCCTCCACCTGAGGAAAATCTCCCTTTTTCCAATAAACATGCCCCAGCATTTGATGGATGTCAGCTTGCAAGAGTTCAGTCTGAACTTTGTCATTAGTTTGATGATCGAGCATTAATTTTTGATCAGCCGTTTGTAACACTTCAATGGCCTGATCTAACTCACCCAATTTATACAGTAACTCACCATTCATCAAGCTCTTTTTGGTACTTAAAATCAACGGTAGTTCAAGCTTCGGATGACTGTTATCAAATGCATTGATTAATGCCAAGGCTTCTTTGTGCTGTCCTTTATGAAGAAGCAACTCTGTTTCAACTAAAAGCCCTGACAGCAGATCAATGGGGTTGTGTTCAAGCTCGATTTTTTTGGCTTGATCAAGTAACTTTTCACTGGTCTCGATGTCACTCATATTAATGTATACCTCTGCCAGAGTTTGGTAGAGTTTTACTTTAGTAGCAGGTTGTTGGTTGAATTGTCGGTCCAGTTGTTGGCTAGAATAATCCAGTAAATCTTTGACAGCTATGACTTCAGCTTGATTCTCTAATGGATCAGATAATTTAAACACATCAACCAAGAATTGAGTTACCTGGCTGACCCGTAGTTTTTCTTCTTGTGCTGCATCTAAAGCAATTTGTAACTCTTGAGAGCGATTCAAGAGCAGTAGGGTTAGTGTCATTAAAGACAAGATCACTGCTGCAGTAGCTATCACACCCAAGGTATGACGTTGGATGAATTTTCGCATTCGGTAAATCACCGTATCAGGTTTAGCTGATACAGGTTCATGCTTGAGGTAATTTTTTAAATCATCTGCAAATTGTTGTGCTGATGAATAGCGGCGATCTGGTTCTTTATGAATGGCTTGAGACAGGATGGCATCGAGCTCACCTTTCAAGATTGATTTAAGCTGGTTTTGTACTTGATTAATGACGGCATTTTTTTTGATATTTTGACTGGCCAGAGGTGGGGTTTTTTGTACAATCTGATGGCTGGCATGGGCCAAGTCATGATCATTTATTTGGTAGGGCAATCGACCACATAATAAATAATGAAGCACCATTCCCAAGGCATAAACATCACTGGCTGTTGTGATGTTTTGGTTGGTGATTTGTTCTGGGCTGGCATAAGCCAAAGTCATCATATAACCAGACATGGTGGCGTCTTCATTTTCTTTGACTGGGTCATTATCAAGCAACTTAGCCAGTCCAAAGTCTAATAATTTAGCCGTTCCTTGTTGATCAACCATGATGTTATTGGGTTTGATGTCACGGTGAATTATCAGCGATTGATGTAGGGCTGCAACTGCTTCACATACTTGAATGAACAATTCAATTCTTTGTTTGATGTTGAGTTGGTTTTGGTCACAGTACTCATCAATATGCAAGCCATCAATATACTCAACCACCAAGTAAGGAACCTTCTCCGCAGTAACGCCGCCTTCAAACAGTCTTTCGATGTTAGGGTGGTTAAGATTCAAAAGCATCTTCAGTTCATTTTTGAAACTCTTCAATATCCAATCTGAATACCTCCCAGCCGGGGCCATTTTAATCGCTACAATATGCGCAAATCCATCTTGGTCCTTACAGGCCTGATAAACATCACCCAAGCCTCCGTAACCTAATGGCTTGATGATTTGATAACCATCTATTGATTCAGGTATTGAGTCAATTCTGGTTTGATCAAAACCCATGATTGGTTCATCTAAAATACTAGAATCGCTTTGATGTGAAGCCATTAGCTTCAATAATTCTGGATAGAGTGTCGGGTGATTCTGTTCAATGTTTTTGAGTAATTGAGCCTGCTGGTCATTTGAGGTATTGATGATTTGGTCAAACAAACGCCACTGTAAAGCCCATTGTTCTGAATTCAATTCACTTGTTAGACTTTCTTTTTTACTCATTAGAATAAGAATACCACATTAATTATTTAATAAGTTGAGTTACAATCCATCTTATGGATTCGCTTCAACATACTCGTTCCCAAGTCACAGCACTGCTGATCCGGGACGACATAAAAGATCATGACAAACAGAATCAATTGTTGAATCTGATTTATGTTGAACTCAGACGCATGGCGCAAAATAAAATGCGCATCGAACGCGCAAATCATACTTTGACACCCACAGCTTTGGTGCATGAAGCGTATTTGAGATTGGTTAATCAACCGAATCTTAACTGGGAATCTAAACGCCATTTTTTTTCTGCAGTTGCTGAATCTATGCGCCGAATTTTGATTGAATCTGCGCGTGCTAAGGCCTGTATAAAGCGAGGTGCCAATGCCAGTCACACCGATCAAATCCATGTGATTGTTGATGACAGCTTAGGTGACGAAATGATTGCCTTGGACCGGGCTTTAAGCCAATTAGAAAAAAAAGATAGCATGATGGCTGATGTGGTCAAATTGCGCTATTTTTCTGGGCTTAATGTCAAAGAAACTGCTATGGCACTTGATACATCCAGCCGAACAATTGATCGACTGTGGGCTGCTGCCAGGGCCTGGTTGATCATTCAAATACAGTAATTTTTTCTTCATTCAAAGCCATCAATGAACACAGTATCCAAATCCAATGCAGCAAAATTATGTGACAATGCCCTGCCAGCTTGTTCGAAAAAACCGCTGATATAAAGCGTATTACCCATCAGCCACAACGCGTTGCCAGTTCCTTCATCATCACCATCAACCAAACCTTGGTCGAATGCACTCCATTCAGTACCATTCCACATGGCCAAGCTGTTGGCTGAAATCCCACCTGCTTGATTAAATCGTCCAGTTACAATGACTTCATTACCATAAATCTCAATGTCATTGATGCCCACAAACGAACCAGTGTTAGTGATTCCTGAACCTAAAGCATCACAATTTGTGCCATCCCAGACATAAATATTTTCTGCCACAACAAAATCTACACCATTACAAGCGCCACTGAAATCACCACCGACGTATAAATGATTTCCATCAGCTTCTAAGGTTGAAAAAACACCTTGGGCAGTACCGCTGAAAGTTTGCCAGGCATTACCATCAAAGGCATACAGCCTTGAACTGCCTGAAGCCAGATTACTGGCCACTAAATCGCCTTGATATACAGTCAAATCTGTAAAGACACCACCTTGGGCGAAATTGCCCACTTCGCTGATGCTGTTACCATCCCATGCCAGAATCGGTCCCATGCCATTATATGCACCATTGATTATCAATTGATTGTTCCAAACCGTCATCAAGCCATTATTAAAAGCAGTTAACCCTGTTATGACAGGAGCCCAGTTCATGCCATCATATTTAGCAATGCCTTGCACCACTGAGCCATTGGCAGAATCGAACAGTCCTGTGGCATATAGTTCACCATTGAATTCTTGTAAATGCTGCACTGATCCCTGGCTGCCGCCTGACCAAGCCAGTTGACTGATGCCATTCCAGTTTTCGCTTGAATCCAATTGCGCCACAAAAGGACTGTTTTGGTCACCTATGACATTGAAATCACCGCCGTGGATGAGGTTGTTTTGGTAGGCTCCAATCACTTGAATGACGTTAGATATGGGTGCCCGATTGTCACCATGCCAAGTGTTGCCATCATAGCAAACCATACTTTGCCAGTACAATTGTGCATCAGGTGGTGAGCCGCCATTGCGCAAACAAAACTGGTCTTTGGCCTGTTGCATGTCTTGTATCTGAAAACTATTCAAATCACCCAGTTGTTGGTACATCGGGGCAGCGATCCAGTTGTTAAGCTGATACCAAGCCAACCCTCTGGCGTTGGGGTCAAAACTGGTGAAATCTCCAGTAGAATAGAGAGGACCTAAACCATAAGCCAGCTGTCCTGTTTGGGTGTCGACACCATCAGACATACCAAACTCTGACCATTGATCCGTACCAAAATTATAATCTGAAATACTGCCACTTGGATCACCGGCAGCTGTGGTGGCGTTTTTGCTACTGCGTGTTATGGTTGAACCAAAAATGACCACATCAGGATCACCTACTGCACTGCCGTTGTGACTGCCTCTGGACACCCACTCTGGGATAGATGAATTCCATGTCAGGGTATTTTTTCCAGACAAGGCCACCAAAAAACCAGTGGTAGAAAGTACCTTTTGTACCGCAGAACCGACACCATTGCCCGATTGATTGGCATCTGTGTATAAGGGTTCCCATAATATACCGTCAGTTTTAACCACACGGTTGGCACTTAAAACTCCGGCATTGACGGTGGTGAATGTGCCTCCCAGGAACAAGGATAATCCATTGCTGTCAATCGAATAGACACTGTTATTTGGCCCATTACCGATACCATTGGGTTGATACCAGCCCAAGGAATCAGAATAACAAGCAAAATAACTCAATCCAGTGACACCGCCAAGATTAGTGAAATCACCACCAATACAGATATCAGTGCCAAATGCTTCTACTGCTCTGATGGGTGTGGAGCCACTCAATAATGGGCAAAACCCACCGACAGCTCCTATATCTCCTAAAGATTCCCACTGGTCATTGACCACCCGGAATAGAATATGGCACTCCAGCTCACCATCAGCATTTAGATACGACACAGGTACGCCTGATTTACTGGCCACCAAACCGGATAAGTTGCCACTGATTTTGCCTATTGACTGATTCACACCGCCAATGAAATTTCTTGAAAATTGAAATTCTGCAGCAGCCAATTGTGTGATGAGTAATCCTAGCACCAAGGTGACATTTTTAAAGGTGTTAATTTGGGTGTGGTTTTGAAACATTTCAGGCCTCTTATTTTTAGATATATCAATACATGCGCAGAACCGATACTTTTTACGCCAAATTATTAAAAGAAATATATCGGCATGTGTATTTACAGGGTTAATTGACTGTGAAAACCCCATGCTTTTTGTATAATGTGCGTTTTTCAATCAACAGACACTTTCGTTTTGAAAATAGTCAGTTCTAAAGGGCAAGGCCCAGTTTTGAATGTGGTTCATGGTTGGGGTATGAATGCGCATTTATTTGATGATTGGTCAGATGAATTGGCCTTGTATTTTCAAGTTAATTTGATCGACTTACCTGGTCATGGCTTAAATCACGATGCCACTTTGTCATTAGATTTAAATGTCCTTGCCGAGCAGGCCAGTCAAATCCCTCAAGGCATCTGGCTGGGATGGTCAATGGGCGGTATGTTGGCACTTAATTTGGCCTTGAAACAACCTCGTCAAGTGGATGCCTTGATCATGTTGTGTGCGACCCCTTGTTTTATCAGTGCAGATCATTGGGCACACGGTGTGGATGCGAATGTACTGCAGCAGTTTGCGAAAAATCTGCAGTTAGATGTCAAACAAACCATCCAAACATTTTTAGCACTTGAAGTGATGGGTGTTGAAGATGAACGCTCGCAGTTAAAAGTTTTGAAACAAAAAGTATTTGAACGTCCATTACCCAGTAAACAAGCTTTGAATGCAGGATTGGAATTGCTTAAACAAGTTGATTTATCTGAAGAGTTAACACATTTAGACATACCTTCGCTGTGGATCAGTGGCCGCCGAGATCGGTTGGTCATGCCAGCTTCGATGGAGCAAGCAGCCAATATGAGTGGTGGTCAGTACCACATGCTAAAAAGGTCCGGCCATGCACCATTTATCCGCCAAGCCGCTGACTTAACCACATTGATAAGAAACGTATTATGAGTTTAGAACACCACCTGATCCAGTCATCTTTTGATAAAGCGGCCAAGCAATATGAAAAACATGCGGTGCTACAACGTGAATCTTTAATTCGGTTAATCGAACGATTATCCGATGACCTTAAAACATCACCGCAACAGGTTCTAGACCTGGGTTGTGGCACAGGTTGGGCCGTACCTGAATTATTGAAACTGTACCCTGATACACAAATCATTGCTGCGGATTTTGCGCAATCCATGGTCAACTTGGTGCCAAAGCATCCAAACGTAACCCCCCGTGTGACAGATGCCCATGCCATAGATGTACATGTTCAAAGTATGGACTTGGTGTTTTCTAATTTAATGATTCAATGGTGCGATGAATCGACCGTTTTACAGGAAATCAAAAGAGCCTTAAAACCAGGTGGTTTGATGCACTTAACCACCATGGGTGAACACACCTTACATGAGCTAAAACTGGCTTGGCAGGACATTGATGATCGGCCACATGTGAATGAATTTGTACCTGCAGCAAAACTGGCTGACTTGACCATGAATTTGGGCTATGAAGATGTGATCGCAGATTCAGAATTTATCACCATGACCTATGCCTCAGTGATTGACATGATGAGAGATCTGAAAAACATCGGCGCCCACAATGTCGATAACAACCGTTCTAAAGGTCTGACTTCTCCGAAAGTGATTAAACAATTAACCAAGAACTTCGAAGAATTCCGCACCGAAGACGGGCTTTACCCTGCGACATATGAATTGGTTTATCTGCGAGCCAAAAAACCAAATGATGACAAGGGTTTACCTTTGAAGATTAAGTAAACCTGGGTTCAGAAGTCACTAAACACGTCTTCAAAAGTTTTTAATCCGCGCTTAACATCCTCTTTGGCTTTTGCAATTAGCCCGTCCATCGTCATAAATGGGTATATACCACTTGATAGTTTATCTGGTGGTTGTTTTCTGACGTGTTCTTTGAGTTGCTCAAGAGTTTCTTTTGAATAAGATTGTTCGAGCATTACTTCTAGTGAACTTGTGTGGATTATCACAGAATTACTTTCTATGGTTATTGAGTCATCACTTTTTCTATAAGTTTTTTCAGGTTCGTTTTCCTCCATAAACTTAATGATATTAAGAACTCCACCATATTTAAGAGCTTCTGGGTTTCTAACCGCTTGTTTTTGTAATATCAAATGAGTATTAAAAATAATTTTATTTGATTCATCAAAACCAAATGTTTTTGCTGCATTTAAAAGTAAATTTGCATGAACCTTATCTAATACGGCCGCCGTATTTTTATCTCTTCCG
>CALDFB010000308.1 GCA_937942365.1 uncultured Marinicella sp.
AAACGTCTTGAAATTTGGTTAACTTGACATTAAGTTGTGACCAATTATTTGATTTTTTAAATGAGGTTTTTGATTAATTTTTAAATTTTAGGCCTATTTATGAAGCATGCTAACTGAATGGTTTGATAATTTAAAAAGGAAGGAGTGAGATGATTGAATGTTTAAATTTAAGTAAGCGTTTTGGCCAGTTTACAGCTGTGAATGACTTAACATTTACGGCTAATAAAGGTCAAGTTCTGGGTTTTTTGGGTCCAAACGGCGCAGGAAAATCTACCACCATGAAGATGATTACTGGTTTTTTGGAACCTACAGCTGGCAGTGTTAAAGTTTGTGGTGTGGATATAGTTGATAACCCAATTGGTGTGAAACAAAAAATTGGCTATTTGCCAGAAGGTGCTCCAAGTTATGGTGAGATGGAGGTCGGACAATTCTTACATTTCGTTGCTGCACTAAGAAACGTTGATACACACCTCATAAAATCGGCGGTTGAATCTGTGATTGCTCGTGTTAACCTAGAAAATGTTTATTTTCAAAAAATTGAAACTTTGTCTAAGGGTTTTAAAAGAAGAGTTGGGTTGGCACAGGCCATTATTCATGATCCAGAGGTTTTGATAATGGATGAACCAACTGATGGTTTAGATCCCAATCAAAAACATCAGGTTCGTGAACTCATTACAGACATGTCGAAGGACAAGACCATCATATTATCGACGCATATTTTAGAAGAAGTCCATGCTGTTTGTGATCGTGCAATCATCATAGCAGGTGGTGAAGTGGTCGCGGATAACACACCAACAGAAATGGAAAATATGTCTAGGTATCATCAGGCAGTCAGTTTTGTGTCTGACCTTGATGTCAATTTACTCAATAAAATCAAGAATATGGACTGTGTTTTAGATGTGGCTTATGATTCAAGGCTTAAAGAAATTACGGTGTTCCCCACTCAGGGCTTGTTCATCTTTGATGAGGTGAGTGAATTTCTTAAAAGAGAATCCATTCAAGTTAAAAGTTTAAGAATGGAAGCAGGGCGCCTAGATGAGGTTTTCAGAAACATCACATATACAGCAGGTGAAAGAGAGGTGGTCAAATGAGTGCTATCAGTACAATTGTTAAGAGAGAACTTAAGAGTTATTTCGCTACACCTATAGCGTATGTTTTTATCGTGATTTTTCTTATCATGAGTGGGGTGTTTGGATTTTATTTTGGAAGTTTATATGAACGCGGACAAGCTGATTTAATTCCGTTTTTTAACTTTCATCCATGGTTGTATCTGTTTTTGGTGCCAGCAGTGGCAATGAGGTTGTGGTCTGAAGAACGCAACAGTGGTAACATTGAATTATTAATGACTTTGCCGGTTAAAAAAATGGATTGGGTTTTAGGCAAGTTTTTAGCGGCCTGGTTGTTTATTGGTTTGGCATTGTTACTCACTTTTCCCATAGTCATTTCAATTAATTATTTGGGCAGCCCTGATAATGGATTAATCATTGCCAGTTACTTAGGCAGTTTCTTATTGGCAGGTGGTTTTCTGGCGATAGGTAGTTGCATTTCTGCTGCCACTAAAAATCAAGTCATTGCTTTTATTTTGTCGGTAGTGGTTTGTTTCTTATTTTTATTATCTGGTTTTCCCATGGTTTTGAATTTCTTCAAGATGTTCCTGCCTCAACTGATGGTAGATGCCGTTGCTTCAACCAGTTTTCTGACTCACTTCGACTCAATCACTAAAGGTGTATTGGATTTAGGTGATTTGATCTATTTTGGTATCACAATTACCCTGTGGTTGTATGCCACCTCTTTAATCATTGACATGAAAAAGGCGGATTAAAATATGAAAAATCAAACGCATAGAATACAATTATTAGTCCTCACAGCGATATTTTTACTGTCCTCAGTGATTATCAGTCAAAGTGGCTTGTTTTCAAGGTTACGAATAGATTTAACAGAAAATGATTTGTTTACCTTGAATGATGGTACAGTTAATATCCTCAAAAACATAGATGAGAACATTCATCTTCGGTTATTTTATTCAGATCAAGCCACAGAAAATATTCCTATATTGAGAACTTATCACCGGCGTGTGGTAGATTTTCTAGAGGAGTTAGAGCGATATGGTTCAGGTAAATTAAAAGTAACCATGATTGATCCAGTGACTTTCTCTGAAGAAGAGGATCAAGCATCTCAATATGGATTACAAGCTTTGCCCGTTGGTGAAGGCGGCGAGAATGTGTTTTTTGGGATAGCAGGCAGTAATGCAGTAGATGATTTTGAAGTCATACCTTTTTTACAGCCAGATCGAGAAGCTTTTTTAGAATATGATGTGGCTCAATTAATTTATAACTTAAATGTTTCTAAAAAGCCGACCATTGGGGTGATGAGCGACTTGCCTTTATTAGGTGAATTTAATCCACAAATGGGGCAAACTTCAGGGCAAATTATTTTTGAACAGCTTAAGGATATGTATGAGGTGCTACCAGTAGAAACCAACGTCAGCAATATATCTGGCGTGGATTTACTACTGGTTGTTCAT
>CALDFB010000309.1 GCA_937942365.1 uncultured Marinicella sp.
CGGTGCAAGTTAATACCGGATTAAAACTTAAATCAGTGCCTTTTTTACTGCAACATAAATCAGGAGCCATTAAAACACCACAAGTTGGTCCAATTTAACTATTCTAACTGGATAAACCGCTTTGATTGAACCAAGCTTAAATACTCCTTGCAAGCATTTTAATCCAAAAAAAATCAGCTAGAACACCAAATCATTCCCAAAAACCCAATAGTTCATCACTATATTCCTACCTTCCATCACTGTGCTGTTGTTCATAGCGTATCAATATCAGAAACTCCATAACTCATTAATCAACAAACACAAAGAGGTTTTAGATGAAAACACTTATCATTTTATTATTGGTTATCTCAGTTAATGGCATGTCTGCAAGTATAGACGTGGTTGTCTCAGGGCAAAGATTTGATGGTATCCATCGTATGCAAAATGGCGATTTTTTAGCCACCACAGCCGAATTGGGACAAGTTATACGATTTAATAGTCAAGGTGATCAGTCAGAATTACTTAATGGTGGTACTTATTTTTTTGGAGTAACCGAAGATTCAGAAGGCAACATTTACACCACAGATGGTGGAACAAGAGACATCATTAAAATCTCACTTAATGGCCAGCAAGAAATTCTAACAACTTCAATTAATGGACCTACCAGTATGACAGAAGCACCAGATGGCACATTTTATGTTGGCTCTCGCTTAGGTGGTGTCTATCAATTGAGTAAAACCGGAAACTCTGATTTGCTGATCAACGAGAACCTGGCTGAAATCGTTTCAGGTTCTGTTTTTGACAGTAATGGCAATTACTACTTCGGTAATTCAAGGACTGCTGAAATTTTTCGTTACACACCTGACAGTGATATCAGCTTATTTGCCAGTTTACCCATCAATTCTGGCAACTTTCGCTTAGGCCAACTTGTATTTTTCGACGGCTATATTTACGCACCAGGTTATCCTGACAACCGCATCTATCGAATCAGTATGGATGGTGACATCAAAATTGTAGTGGGCCCAGGAGCGGCTGGAGATGCCGGCAGCTTTCAGTTAAACGGCCCAGCGGGTATTACAGCAGGCAACCAGCCAGGTGAAATTTATGTCACCAATTACAACAGTGGAGTCATCAACCGAATTCAATTGGATACTTTATCTGATACGACTGTTACCCAACCAGCTGGTTTAAGTGGTTTATGGTATGACCCCGCACTTGACGGAGAGGGTTACAACATCATCTATACCACCAGTGGTTTATTAGTTTACTTTTATGGATACAATGACCAAGGTGAGCGAATATGGTTGATTTCAGATTTATATAGTGGTGAATTGAATTTTGGTGAGACGGTTAATTTAACGTTTTTAGAGCTAACTGGTGGAACTTTTGCAGCCCCAGCTTCTCCTGCTGATAATGCTTCTGTGTGGGGTTCGTTAGAAATTACTTTTAATGATTGTGGTACAGCCTTGTTTAAAATCGATGGAGCCGATGGTGTTAAAAACTCGGAAACTGTCAAATTAACTGATATTTCAGGTGTAGTCTGCGAATAATTAAACAGAACTAAATCTAAGCTTTATTATAGAATGAGGGCTGTCCTAATAACCAGGCAGCCCCTACTTGTGCAACCAGATAAATGAACACTAAAACAGCAAGCCTTATTACACTGGTGTGGTTCATTCTTCAGGGCCTATACCTGTTAACTATTGCGCTAGACGCGGGCACTTTTGCAGCACTGAACTCACCAACAATTAAAACCACTGCCACCAGTTTTATTCTATGGAACTCATTAACCTTATTACTCTATACATTGATTGAGAAACCTACAATCAAGAAAAAATACTTACTGTTGGTTGTTATTTTTATCGGTCTTTTTATTGTATTCCAGCTTGTATTCACAGTCACAATCAATTTACTGTCAAACTTCTACAACGGTAACTCCATACCTGGCATAACTGAAATATTTTTAAATAAACCTTTCATTGTTTACTACATTCATTTCACACAATACATATTCTTATTTTGTATGTGCTTAGGTTTTATCCATAATAAAAATGCCACCCAAATCAAATTAAAAGCCATTGAGCTAGAAAAGAAAGCAGCCAACGCAGAATTAAGTAAATCTGAAATGAAGATGCAAGTGCTGCAAACTCAACTAAGTCCACATTTTCTGTTCAACTCACTGAACTCTATCAGTGGGCTTATTCGCATCGATGACAAAAGCAAGTCTCTGGATTCAATATCCAGTCTTGGCGACTTACTTCGCTTCTCCCTCAACGCCAGTAGCAGTTCGTTTATTAGTCTGGTTGAAGAAATCGAATTCACGAATCATTATATAGATCTGCAACAACTTCGCTTTGATGAATTCTTCAGCTTCAAGTTAACTTATGATGAATCAATGAATCAGTTATTATGCCCACCCTTTTTACTTCAAACGTTGATAGAAAACACCTTTACACATGCAGTAGCTAACAAAAAAAGTATCATCCATATTCATGCAAAAATCACCAAAAGCAAAAATCACTTAGATTTTATCATTGAAAACACTTTACCAAACGATGACAAGAGGGTTAAAAGTGGTAATGGTTTAGCCATTAAGAATTTAGAAAGTAGACTTGGTTTACTTTATTGCGGAGATTTTTTTATTGAACAAAACACCCGAGAAAACACCTTTACAGCAAAAGTTCAAATTCCATTGCTCGAAAGTATCTATGATTTAAATTCAGAACTAGTCACGCATGAAATCCTCTAATAATACAATCAATGCCATCATTGTTGATGATGAAGTATTGGCCAGAATCAATATCAGAGAAGCTTTAAAATTACACCCTAAATGGCATGTCATGACAGAATTAGCTGATGGGGAGCAGTTACAAACAGCACTTAAACATACAAACCCAGATGTTATTTTTCTAGATATTCAAATGCCTGGAGATAATGGCATAAACATTGCAAGAAAACTACTACAAGCTAAAACTAAAGCACTGATTATTTTCATCACTGCCTTTAACCAGTATGCTGTACAAGCTTTTGAACTTTATGCCATTGATTACTTACTTAAACCTTTCAATGACAAACGATTTGCACAAGCCATCACGCGAGCCGAAGAACATTTAACCTTTAGTCAATCACATAATTCTCTCAAAAACTGGCAAGCCAAACACTTAGGCACTGATATAAAAATTGATAAAATCATCATCAGATCGTCAGGATCTATACGGATTATTTCAATCAAAGATATTTTCTTTTTCGCCTCCAGTGGCAACTACGTAGAAGTACACCACGAAGATGGCATTCATCTGCACCGGGTTCAATTGAAGTTTTTAGAAGCCAAACTCAATCCACAACAATTTTGCAGGGTTCACAGGTCCGCGATTGTTAAACTATCTGAAGTCAAAGAACTCAAGTCCCTGGAAGACAACCAGTATTCGGTGTTGTTATCAAATGGGAAAAATGTCAAGGTAAGTTCAACTTTTAGAACCAATTTAATGAACCAACTTGGAATTGACTAGTAATTGGCCTTATGGCAACCTAATAAAATTAACACAATTTACAGCTTAATCTAAAAAATCATAAAGCAAGTATCTTTCTGATACACTGTTCTGCCGTTTCAGCCACTCTGGTATGCTCAATGACAGACAGTTATCAACTGATATGAATTAACCCGTGGTGCATTTGGAGTATTTGTTAATAATAAAGTCATCAAACTACGTCGTTCCAGCCGAGCAGGTAGTCCAGTAGCTATTGGTCAGTTTTCTAACCCAGAAATTCAGTATTCCAAACTTTTTATTGTGATTCATGATTTATGCAAAGGTCTTGTATCAGGGTTTTACAGGCCCTAAATGCACCACGGGTTTAAACAATAATTTTCATTTAACATTTTATGTTAGGATACACCTTTACATGATTTTGGAGGCCATCTACATGACAAAAACATCATTATTCATCGTTATCATATTTATGAAAATCTGCTTTTCGTCTGTTAAAGCCGAAACAGTTAATCCTGTTGAGTTTCTTAACCAAGGCAATAATCCAAATGCGCCATTTTCAGAAGCTGTACGAGCAGGAAACACTCTGTACTTAGCAGGTAAACTAGGGTACATTCAAGCAGAAAGGCGTCTGGCCACTGGTGGCATAAAAGGTGAAACCAAGCAAGCCATGGACAACATCAAAGGCACAGTTGAAAAATACGGTTATGCCATGAGCGATTTAGTCAAATGTACCGCTATTTTGGCAGATATTGATGAATGGGCAGCTTTCAATGAAATCTATATCACTTATTTTGAAAAAGGCCGCTATCCAGCACGTACCGCATTCGCCACTAAACAGTTGGCATTAAATGCCCGTGTTGAAGTTGAATGCATTGCCTACAAGGAATAAATTCGACCCAAAGTGAGATAAATCTCACATACCAGAACATCCCTATGGATTGTTGGCTTTAGCCAACCTCTTGGCTTAAAAAGCAGGTGGGATAAATCCCACGCACCAAAACATCCCACCCGGATTGTTGGCTTTAGCCAACCCCTTGACTTAAAAAAAGGTGGGATAAATCCCACGTTCCAAAATACTTCCACCCGGATTGTTGGCTTTAGCCAACACCTTGGCTTTAGCCAACACCTTGGCTTAAAAACCAGGTGGGATAAATCCCACGTTCCAAAACATCCCAACTGGATTGTTGGCTTTAGCCAACCTCTTGGCTTAAAAACCAGGTGAGATAAATCCCACGTTCCAATACATCCCATCCGGATTGTTGGCTTAGCCAACCCCTTGGCTTAAAAACCAGGTGGGATAAATCCCACGTTCCAAAATACTTCCACACGGATTGTTGGCTTTAGCCAAC